>CAMZLC010000154.1 GCA_947311605.1 uncultured Sulfurovum sp. | reverse complement strand
GCCAGAACAGCCGTCATGGCACTCCTGGGCGGTGTCACCTCAGAACTCACCGGAGGCAAGTTCGGCAACGGGGCTTTGAGCGGGGCGTTTGTGCATTTGTTTAATGCGGAGATGCAACCACTCCCTGTTCCTGCCATGACAGAAGCAGACAGAAGAGCGTTTTATAATTTTGAGCATGAGCCTGGACTCATCAGTACAGATGAAATGTTTATCCCAGTCGCAAGAGGTGCTGAGGCTCTGTTTGCGTTTATGAGGGGTACTGCTTTAAGCATTAGGTCTACTATTAAAGCAAGACACTTTTTTGATGAAACACGATTAAGTGTTGACGTAGTAACAAAAATGAGAATTGATAAATTTCATAATTTTAGTAACCATGTAGAGTCTTTTTCTAGTAATGGAAAGTGGTTTCGCGCCATGGGGCGAGATGGGAAGATATATGAACATTTGCATATCAGAGGCGGGTATCTTAATCGAGAAGGAGTATTTGAGTTTATTAAAGATTCAAATAATATAATCACACATAGGTTTTTTAATCCAAATGGAGGATTTTAATGTATGACAATTTTAAAAAAAGGGGATTAAAATACTATAATCCAGATGGAAAATTGATATCATACAGATTCAAGAGAAAGGATTTGTATGACCTAATATTGGAACTTGAGAAACAACAAGAGATTATTACAGGAATAACTATTTTAGAGAATCCAACAGAAAATACTTATGGAAGGCCTCAAGGGTTTTTTATTACAGACGATATACAAAGAGATGATTTGGTTGATTTCTTAAATAAATCGTATAGCATGGCCAAAGAATATATAAAAAATATTGATGAGAAAAATGATAATATCTACTATGATATTACGATAGAAAGCACACACCTGCTACCTGTTCCATGGGAAAGTATTGAGTTTGGTGAGAGATATCCATATGCTAAGTTAGTTGGCAATAAGTGGGTAGTGTGTGCTAATAATGAATGCGAAGAAGTTTTTGTGACAGAATCTGATCTTGAATTCATACAGTGCCCTAAATGTGAAATATTAATGAAGAACCCTTTAACTCGTTACGATGCTTGATGTAGTCACGAGAACTCCAGTCCGGGCGAGGCACTGGTTGCAGGACTTACCGGTGCCGTCATCGGTGCCATCAGTGCAGGAGCAGCCAGAATGATAGGTGACACATGGGGACATACAGGCAACTACCTCCAAAGAGGCATCGCCCACGGTATCGTCAGGGGCATACTGGCTAGAGTGCAGGGAGGCAACTTCTCCCGAGGCTTTATGAGTGCCTTTGCCTCTGTACAGTTTGGCAGATTTTCCCAAGCCCTGCGAGATACCGGCAACGCAGCCAGAACAGCCGTCATGGCACTCCTGGGCGGTGTCACCTCAGAACTCACCGGAGGCAAGTTCGGCAACGGGGCTTTGAGCGGGGCGTTTGTGCATTTGTTTAACAACGAACGAGCGGTATTTACATTGCGTCATTCAAAACCCTATTATGAAGCTGATGAAATGAGATCCATTAAACAGATGAAAGCTTTGGCGATTAGTAAAATGAGCTACAAGGAAGTTCTTCTAGCAAAAGATAGAGAAGACGCGTATGGAGCGATAGCCACGACACTTGGTGTTTCGGCCGGAACTTTTTCTGTCTTGGTTGTACGTTATGGATATAAGCTAGCTTTGGAGATTGTGTCAACTGCCATTATAGAGATTGGAAGCGTTGAAGGCAGAGGTAAATTAACAAGAATTAGACCAAAACCAATAGAGAAACTCAAGAGACTCGATATACGAAAAATAGATGACCTCATCAAGCAATCGGTAAAGGAATATAAAAAATGAATTCTTACCTCGAAAAACCAAAAACATTTGCAGAGGCTTACGACTTGCAGAGAGAAGGGAAGATATCAAAAAAGAGATTAGATGAATATTTCTTTTCACTTTCCGGCAAAGACGAAGAAAGTGTATTAAAAATGCAGAAATGGATCAAGAAAAATGCTGATTTACAATACCTCTTTGCCATTGCATTATTGTCTGAAAAAGAAAGTGACTTTACTGGAGGCATGCGGTATTTGGAAAAATCTGCTGATTCTGGCCACAGCGAAGCAAGTGCAGTGCTTGCTGATATATTAGCACATGGTGAATACGGTGTGGACGTTGACTTAGAGAAAGCGTTAAAATACTATGTAAAGACCTGCAATTCTGGTAAAAAAGCTGGATGCAAAAATGCTTATATCATACTCAGAAAGAGTCACACAAAAAGAGAGGCAACAGGTATTCTCTTAGAAAAAATTGGTTTTTGGAATATTCTCTCTATGTCGCTATACTCTTTAATAGGAAAAATTTAAATATATGCTAAAATACCGTAGTCAGCGGCATCAGAGCAGTGATACAGGGAGGGAACTTCATCAGAGGATTTATGAGCAGCTTCGCATCGACCTATCTCCAGCCTCTAGGCAGGATGTTTGCCAAAGGCAGCTACTACGGCAGAGCAGTATTCTCCGCCCTCACAGGCGGCACCGTCTCTCTCATCAGCGGAGGGAAGTTCGCCAATGGTGCGGTGACCAGTGCGTTTCAGTTTGTGTTTAATGAGTGGGGGCATGATGTGTCTAAGAAGGTTAGAGGCTTTCTAGGCAGTGTAGAAAGAAGAGCACAAATGTATAAGGCTGAATATAACAAAGCTACCAATAAATTGACTGTTCTTTTGGTCGACAAGGCATTGGGAAGAGGAAGCAGTTTGGCTGCTGGAGCAAAAATAGTTTTTGACCTCAATAAAAAACATATTGGATACCCGGCAGGTTTTGCAAAAAAAGCATACACTGGAGGAGTAGGAGCTCTATGGAAGATCCTAAAAGGTGGCAAATATCCAGGGACGATACTCGTGAGAGGAGCTGGAGGATTTTTGGCAGGATATGCTGGGTCATATGCATACGATTTAGGTCAAGAATCAGTTTTCTATTTCAAAGCATATAGGGATGAACTGCTAAAATGATTATCAAGTACAACATACCAAAAGAAAATTTTGAAAGTATTCAAAAAATTTGGGATCAATATGTAAATGTAGTGGAAAAGGTAAATAAAGGTTCAGAGTTATTTCTATACTTTTTTATATTAGTCGTGCCCTGGGTTTTACAAGAGGAAAGCGCAGGCAAATACATATCTTCTCTATTTGCCATTATTATGCTTATCGCTCTGTACTTTAGAAGCTATCATTATAAACTGATGACGGAGCCGGCAATGCTGGCAGTGGATACCAAGGATCAGACCGTCATGGTCGATGATACAAAATATAAGATAAAAAAG
>CAMZLC010000153.1 GCA_947311605.1 uncultured Sulfurovum sp. | reverse complement strand
GGTCCTTGGATTACTACTACTTTCATTTTCTGCCTTTGAATATATTTTTGCTTATTTTACTGTATTGGGGGTTACATCGGCATTAACGAGTCAACACAAAATATACAATCCGGGCATAAACCCAAACTATGCATGAGAATCGCCCACTATTCTGCAAAGGCTTAGCGCATGGGTGTTTGCAAAGTATCATCGATTCACCTACGGGTGAACCTGCCCAACGGAAATACCCTTGGGGTGTCGATACTTTGCAAACGCCCATGCACTAAGCCTTTGCAGAATAGTAGGCGATTTTAATACATAATTTGGGTTAAAAATAAAATGGAATAGACCCAGAATGAAACTGCTCGTCTCAGCACATGAATACTCTGCCAATACCCATCTCAAATCCCTGCTGTACCATCTCCCCAAGGAGACCGAACTGTTGGGGATCTTCGATAAAAACCTGGGAGATCCGATCGCAGATGTGCAGACGCTGGCAGTCATGGGCTATGTCGATGCGGCGAAAAAACTCCGCTACTTTCTCGCGCTGCTCAAACAGATGGTCACTCTGGCAGAAAAAGTCGACAAAGTGCTGCTCATAGATGCCTCAGGCTTCAACCTTCCGCTAGCGAAGAGGCTCAAAAATCGCTATCCCGACAAGGAAATTATCTACTATATCCTCCCCGAAGCCTGGGCATGGAAACGGAGCCGTATCAAAAAACTAGAAGAGAGGATCGATACCCTCGCTTCCATCCTGCCCTTTGAAAAATCTTATTACAGTGACACGGCACCCATCACCTATGTGGGTCACCCTCTGCTCGATCAGATCACCCGGTTCAAAACAGCGATCAATCCGGAGATCCGTACGGTCTGCTTCATGCCCGGTTCGCGCAAAAGTATTATTCGCAGGCTGATGCCCCTCTTCCGAGAGACTGCAGGCAGACTAAATATCAAGGCACTACTCGTCATCCCTCAGCACTTCTCCAAAGAGGAGATCAATACACTTTATGGTACCCTTTCAGGATTCGAAACAAGAGAAGATGCCAGAGGGGCGCTTCTGGAGAGTGATTTTGCCTTTATCTGCAAAGGCACCGCCACACTGGAGGCCTCTCTGATTGGTACACCTTTTGCATTGGTCTACCAATTCTCCTCGCTGGACTACCTGCTCTACCGCCTGCTTGTCAGGATCCCTTTTATCGGATTGGGGAATATCCTGCTCAAAGCAGACAAGGGCAGGATACTTCATCCGGAACTGATCCAACAGGATGTGACAGCAGAAAACATGATAAAGACAATGCAGGGCATGGACAGAGAGCAGTTTTATCAGAACTCCCTGAACCTGCTGGAGTATCTCAAGCACGGCAGTGCAGAAACCACTGCCAAACTCATACTAAAGAAGAGACAATGAAAATCAATTTTATAGACCTACAAGCCCAATACCAAGCCTACAAAACAGAGATCGATACAGCGGTACTGGATGTCATGGCATCGACACAGTTTATCGGCGGCGAAGTGCTCAAAAAGCTCGAAAAGAGTCTGGCGGCCTATACCGGTGCCAAGCATGCCATCGGCTGCAGCAGCGGTACCGATGCCCTGCTTCTGGCACTCATGGCACTAGACATTGGCCCTGGTGACGAAGTGATCACCACACCCTTTACCTTCATCGCTACGGCGGAGGTCATCGCGCTTCTGGGAGCTAAGCCGGTCTTTGTAGATATTGATCCACAAAGCTACAACATCGACCCTGCCCTGATAGAGGTCGCTATCACAAAGCGCACCAGAGCCATCATGCCAGTCTCCCTCTATGGACAGTGCGCCGACATGGATGCGATCCATGCCATAGCCGCCACGCACAACCTGCCTGTCATCGAAGATGGCTGTCAGAGTTTCGGCGCCACTTACAAGGGCAAAAAATCCTGCAATCTCTCTACGATCGGCTGCACCTCCTTTTTCCCCTCCAAGCCACTGGGTGCCTATGGGGACGGTGGAGCGGTATTTACCTCCGATGATGCATTGGCCACAAAGATCAGTATGCTGCTCAATCATGGACAAAACGAACGCTACCGACACAAATATATCGGTATCAACGGACGGCTCGATACGATGCAGGCAGCCATCCTTTCTGTCAAGCTGGCGCATTTTGATGGAGAGGTGACCAAACGGGAGGAGATAGGTGCCCGCTATAGCCACCTGCTTGCCGATACACCTGTCGTCACCCCGACGATCGCTCCCCAACACACCTCTGTCTATGCCCAATACTCTATACGAAGCAAAGAACGAGACGCACTCAGCACTGCCCTACAGGAGAGAGGCGTACCTGTAGCTGTGCACTATCCGCTGCCGCTGCATCTACAGGAGGCCTTTGCGTATCTGGGATACAAAGCAGGTGATTTCCCTCTTTCGGAAAGCATCAGCCGTGAGATCATGTCTCTGCCTATGAGTCCCTACCTGACAGAAGCACAACAAAACTATATCGTCTCTCTCGTCAAGGAGGTCTCATGATGAAAATTGCACTTGTCGGACTGGGTGTCATGGGGAAAAATCACTACCGCATCCTCAGAGAACTGCAGGAGAGGGCTACCCTTGTAGGGCTCTGCGATGCAGTGACACTGGAGGGCTACAGTGAGCCCTGCTTTACCGATCTTGAAACCATGTTGGACAATACCAAGCCCGATGCAGTGATCATCGCCACACCCACCTCTCTGCACAAAGAAGTGGCACTTGCATGTATCGACAGAGGCATCGATATCTTTATCGAAAAACCTGCCGCTGCTTCTGCAGAAGATGCCAGAGTGATCGCTGAGTCTGCCACCGCCAAAGGTGTCAAAAGCTGCGTAGGGCATGTCGAACGCTTCAATCCTGTGGTGCAGGCACTGCAAAAAGAGCTGGAGGGAAGGGAGATCTACACCATCTCTATCAGCAGGGTAGGCCCCTTCCCTCCCCGTATCGCCGATGTGGGTGTACTGACTGACCTTTCTGTCCATGATATCGATCTCATGCGCTTCATCACCCATAAAAATATCAAAGATCAGGCAATTTTCAAATCCAGAAAGATACACAACCACCATGAAGACAATGCCGTACTGAATTTTGAGCTGGAAGACAACATCATCGCCAATGTCCTGACCAACTGGCTGACACCCTTCAAAAAAAGAGTCATAGAAGTAGCCTGCAAAGAGGTCTATCTCGAGGCAGACCTTATCACCCAGAATCTGACGGAATACTCCGGCTATAGTAGACAAAACTCCTATGTTGTCAGAGACTGCCATATCAAAAAGGATGAGCCGCTTCTGAAAGAGCTGGAAGCTTTCATACACTATGTCAAAACCGGTGAACCTGGCTCATTGGCAACGATCGAAGACAGTATCATCACACTCGAAGTGGCTACACAGGCATGATACACCCCACTGCACAGATCGCCCAGGGAGCCAAAATCGCCGATGGTGTGCAGATTGGCCCGTTCTGCCAAGTCGCAGATGGTGTGACACTCGAAAGTGCTGTCATCCTCGAAGCACATGTCACCCTTGAGGCTGGCGTACACCTAGGAAAACATACCCACCTCTACCCTTTCGTCCATCTAGGCAACAGTCACAATTCCGTCATGATTCATGAGGGCTGCACAATACGGGAATTCACCGAGATCGGTACGCATGTTGAGGATCGTGATCCTATCATTATTCACCCCCACTGCTACATCATGGCATATGTCACGATGCGATCCGGTGTACAGATCCATGAGTACTGCATCATCACCAACAATGTATATCTGGGAGAGAACTGCACCTGCCAGAGCAGAGTGATCGTCGCCGCCAAGGCACATATCGCCAAAAAATGCACCTTGGGAGCAGGCAGCATGATCGGGGGCGTTTCCGCTGTCACCCATGATATTCCCCCCTACT
>CAMZLC010000152.1 GCA_947311605.1 uncultured Sulfurovum sp. | reverse complement strand
GTGGGGCAGGAACAGAAAATTTTTGTTTGGGTATTGAGCTGGACATGCACCTCAAGACCGATAACGGTTTCAAATATCATAGTAACCTTCTAACATAATAGATTAAAAATTTACATGATTATACCGTGTTGGTGATTTGAGAGAGTTTGCATAAAAGAAAGGAGAAAGCGGCAGAGGAAGCTAACTTCCCCTTGCACTCTTAAAAATCGTAGGTAACACCTGCGGTGACGATATTGGCTTTTATCTTACTGCGTCCTTCATTATGCAGGAGATTCTGGTAGTCCACCCACACTCCCATGCCTTTTTCTTGATCACCCTGTCCATCAAAAGGTCTAGAGGTGGCAACCGGCTCGTCTTTGCTCAGGTCATATTCCATCCCAAGACCTACACTCACGCCAGATTTGTCATACATTTTTGTTCCTGGCGCAATAGAAGGACTATCGCATTCGATCTTGGTTTTACCATAGCCGATAAGCCCATAGATATTAAGCTTGTCAGTAATAGGGTATTGTGGCTTCAGGTAGATACCGTAATGCGTGGTCTCGGCAAAATCTTTATCAATACTTGCCTTGAAGGCTCTCGCCTCTATGCCTATATACTTGTTAAAATCGTACCCAATCCTCCCGATCACCCCGTAGGTAGTCTCCTTTAGTCGATTCCCGTCTGCACATAGACAGTCTCTGCTGGTGCCGGACCACAACAATCCTAATCCAACATAGAATGGATTGATATCCACTACCGGTGCCACAGGTGCCACAGCAGGCTCAACATCTTTCCCCGCAACCAACATCCCACTTGCCAGCAGCGAAGCAAGTACTAATTTCGTCATTTGACTTTTCATCTTTAGTCCCCTTGTTTTTTTGTCCGAAAGTAGTATGGCGAAGACACCATACTCCTCAACACAACAGCAAACTTTAACATAGCTAATATTAAATAATACTGAATAGACAATGAAAAGTTAACAAAAAATAAATAAAATACAGGTAAGCTACTGTTCTTTGGCTATATTCTCTAGTATCTTCTGCATTAGCGCTGTCTGTTTTTCCATCTCAGCCAGTTTTTCTGATTTCAAAACAAGGTACTCCAAAAAAAGTACGATCAGCAGACCAGGCATTGCTCCCAAAAAAGCAGACAGTATCGCTATGAAAAGATTGATTTTCAGAAAAAAGATGGAGACACTGGTCGCACCTATGAGCACAATAGCCCATGCCCCGCCAAGCATAAGGCTGGTGAGTTTTGAAAGTAGTGATGCGTGAAGTCTCACGGCTTAGGCGGACTCCGTGGCGTGTTCCTCATCGTGCGCCAGCGCTCCTGCAAGATATACATAGGCAAGGATCATGAACACAAAGGTCTGAAGGATGGCAGAAAAACTCAACAACAGATAGGCAGGAAGTGGTACCAGCCATGGTGCGAGCATCAAAAGCACCCACAGGAAAAGGTCGTCTCCTTTGATATTACCGAAGAGGCGGAAACTCAGTGAAATGATTCTAGAAATATGTGACACGATCTCAATAGGAAACATCAATGGCGCCAGTGCCTTAACCGGCCCCATGAAATGGGCAAAATATTTAATGACGCCATTTTCTCTGATACCCTCATAGTTGTAATGAATAAAGACCACCAATGCCAAGACCAAGGTCACATTGATATTGGAAGTAGGTGACTCAAATCCCGGAATGATACCGATCACATTGGCAATAAACACAAAGATACCGATCGTAGCCACAAGCGGAAGATACTTGCGCGCCATCTTCTCTCCGATCACATCCTTGCCCATAGAAATCACACCACCAAGATAGGCCTCCATGATATTCTGAAAACCACTCGGTACTGCCTTGAGACTTCTGGTCGCCCTGTTCGCTACATACAGACCGATCAGCATCACCAAAACAAGGTGAGCGATCACCATCCCCATACCATGCCCATGCTCTCCGCCAAAAATTGCACCTAAATAGGTAAATACACCTTCCATTGACAAACCTCTTATCACTTTAATTTTGAGAGATTATAGCCCATTTTTGCTTATGGATCAGGGAAGAATGAGAAATGAGAAATGAGAAATGAGAAATTGTTACGAAAAGGCGTGCTTTTGCTGAGTTGTGTTTGGATTGTGCGGGTTCTGAGTGAGTCGTACATCGGTACGGCGAATGAAGACCCGTGCAAGACAAGCGCAAATAAGCAAAAGTGGTATTCCCAAGAGGACTCGAACCTCTAGCTAGGCCTTAGGAGGGCCCTGCTTTATCCAGTTAAGCGATGGGAACAGACAAAAACAGAGGGCAGAAATATACCCTCTGAGAGATTAAGAGACGCTTAGACCTCTGTGTTGCCGCAGTGTCCGCACACTTTGGCATCCACAGGTATCTTCATCGCACATTGACTACAGGTTTTCTCTGTGGGTGTAGCCTCCGGCTCCTCTTCTTTGAGTCTGTTGTAGGCTTTTACCATCAGAAACATGACAAAACCAAGAATCACAAAGGATATGGTATCATTGATAAACTGCCCGTACTTGATCGCCGGTGCACCTGCCTTGTCCAGTGCCTCCATCGTGGCATACTCTTTTCCATCTAGCGTGATGAATAGTTGAGAAAAATCAACCCCACCCAAAAGCAGACCAACCGGAGGCATGATCACATTGGCTACCAACGATTTAATGACGGTTGCAAATGCTCCACCGAAGATGAAGCCGACCGCCATATCTACCATATTTCCCTTAATGAGAAACTTTTTGAATTCTTCTAACATGTCTATCCTTTCGTCTTTTTGACAGAGCATTATAATAGATTAGTGCTTACTTCTACTTCAAATCCCCCCAGCTATCCCCAACACTCACAGAACATTCCAAAGGCACATCAAGTTCTAGCACATTAGACATCGTATGCACAAATCGTTTGCTTATCTCTTCTACTTTGTCCTCTTTCACTTCAAAGATGAGCTCATCGTGTATTTGCAAAAGCATAAAGGCATCTAAATCTTCTTCTCGTATCATGGAGTCTATTTGGTTCATAGAGAGTTTTATGAGGTCTGCTGCTGAGCCTTGGAAAACAGTGTTGACCGACTCACGCATAAAGGCAGCTTTTTGCATACCGTTAGCAGACTCATAGTCGAAGATACGTCTACGTTTAAGTATGGTTTCGACATAGCCGTCTATCTTCACACGTTCCTGTATGCCCTCTAAGAAGTTTTTGACTGTAGGAAATGATGCAAAGTAGTTGGTGATAATCTCTTTAGCCTCACCTGTACTAATACCTAACTCTTCAGAAAGCTTTTTAGGTCCCATACCATAGAGTAGACCGAAGTTAACCGACTTAGCAAAATTTCTTTTTTCTTTAGCTTCCCCTTCACCAAACAAAATGATAGAGGTAGCCAAGTGAATATCTACACCCTCTTTAAAGGCTTGTAAAAGTGCTGCATCTTGTGAAAAGTGTGCCAAGAGGCGTAACTCTATTTGAGAGTAATCTATAGAAACAAGTTTATACCCCTCTTTTGCCACAAATGCCTCACGCACAGAACGCCCCAGCTTTGAGCGAACAGGGATGTTTTGCAAGTTAGGGTCACGAGAACTAAGACGCCCTGTGGCTGTACCAGTCTGCCCAAAGCTTGTGTAGATACGTGAATGTTCATCAGCATTGGCAAGTTTGAGTAGAGGCTCTACATAAGTAGAAAGTATCTTCTGATACTCACGGTATTCAAGGACTTTAGCGATGACTTCATGTTCATCTTTAAGCGATGTAAGTACTGACTCATTGGTACTGTACCCTGTCTTTGTTTTTTTACCACCTTTGAGCCCCAAATGTTGAAAGAGTACATCACCCAGTTGTTTAGGCGACTTGATGTTAAACTCTGAACCAGAGAGTGTATGTATCTCTTTGGTTAAGACCTGCAAATCATGCGTAAGTGTTTTCTGAAGACTCTCTAGCTTGCTAGGGTCTATCTTTATTCCCAAACGTTCCATACGCATCAGTACTGTCACAAAAGGATACTCGACATTTTTTGCCTCTTTAAGTAGATGTGTTAAAGAAGAGAGTTCCATCTTTTTCTTGATAGCACCATAGAGTAAAAAGGTCATCCATGCATCTTCTGCGGCATAAAAAGTTGCATCAGATATGGCAACCGCAGAGAAGTCTTCACCTTTTTTCACCATCTCTTTAAATGGTTTCATCTCATACTTGAAATACTGCTTAGCAAGCGTATCAAGCCCTATTTTACTTCCAGGATTAGAGAGCCATGCCATTATCATGGTATCGGCGTAGGGGATGACGGGCTCCATATCATATTGATTAGTAAGTAGTGAAAAGTCAAACTTTAGGTTCTGCCCTACCACATTAAAAGTCATGAGTTTTTTAAGTGCCTGTATAGCATCGTCCAAACTTACTTGTGCTTCTACGCCTAGATAGCTATGCCCTACAGGTACATAATACGCTTTATATCGCTCAACACAAAAAGAGAATCCTACCATTTTAGCTACTTTAGTGTCGAGTCCTGTGGTTTCCGTATCGAAAGCGACTATAGCATCTTTGTCTAGGCTCTCAAGTACTTCATCGAGTTTGTCTTTGCTATCTAAAGTTATTGCTTCAAAAGTCAATGCAGGTTTACTCGGTGCCACATACTCACGCTCACAGTCACCCTCTTCCATGCCTACTTTGGCTTTACGTATGGCTTGTTTCATCTCATACTGTTCAAACTCTTCCAATAGACACGAGAGGTAATTTTTGTCTTCAAAGACAAAAGATTCTACATCCATATCGGCAAACACATCGGTACGCATCGTCACAAGGTCACGAGACAAAAAGGCTAGTTCTTTACTCTCAAGCATAAGCTTTTGTATACGTGGAGTACCGCAGTTTTCTATATCTTCATAGATGGCTTCAAGTGTGTGGTATTGGTTGATAAGTTTAGATGCTCCTACTTTTCCTATGCCTTTGACCCCAGGTACATTGTCGGAACTGTCGCCTAGTATGGCTTGAAAGTTTATGAAATCACGAGGGTGTACACCAAACTTATCTATACACGTTTGTTCATTGACTACAGATCGTTTCACAGAATCATACATCTCTACTTTACCGTCTTCTATCATCTGATACAAGTCCTTGTCATGTGAGACAATGCGTACTTTTAAGCCTTTTTCTTTAGCAAATTTTGTCACAGTAGCGATGATATCATCCGCTTCATAGCCCCCTCTCATCAAGTTTGGGAAGCCCATTTGTTCTATCCACTCTATAGCGATAGGCAATTGCTTTTTTAAATCTTCTGGGGCTTCGTCACGGTTGTCTTTATAGGCAGGGAACATCTCATTACGAAAGGTTTTGCCCTTGGCATCAAGTGCAAATACCAAATAGTCTGTACTATGGTCACGATGCAGTGAATCTACAAGATTTGCAAACCCTGTCAATAATCCTGTAGGGAAGCCATCTGAGTTACGTAAAGGAGGAAGTGCAAAATAAGAGCGAAAGAAGAAGCCGAAAGTGTCGATAATAGTGATTGTTTTCATGAGTAGACCTAGAAGTAAGTTATTCTTATTATAGCCAAAAGGCTATTTAAAATTCTTTTAGGCGTTCTTTGTGGAATTTAAAGGGTTTTCATATTTTTTTATATTATAATAAGGTAGCAATAAAGAGGAGAAAGTGCTCGTGAATACAAATAATCAGTATGATTTTAGCAGCTCCTCTGATACTGTTCTTGAATCCGCCAGAAAAATAAGACTCGAAAAGCAGCGCAAACGAAAAGCCAAAACACGCGACAAACTGGCGGAGTTTATGAGTGCAGATATACATGACAGTGAGCTTGGTATTATACCTGAAGGATATGGCGGCATCTCCTATTTGACATTTTTGATTTTTGCCCCCTGGCTTGCAGGTACTATATTTATGTTTTTTTATGTGGCTGGAGGGAATATGGAAACTTTTCGCAGTCTTGAAAGCAGTACACTTCTTACCTGGGTGATAGGCTACGAAGTATTGGCCGTATTTATACTGTTGCTTATTTTCAAAAAACTTGTCATCTACATACTCTCTAAATAATATTCAAATAGGCTAGTCGGTTAACTCCTCCTCATCCCAATTGTACCTATAAGCCACATTTTTTCAGTAACAGGAGAGTTCTGGCAGCTTGTTCCAAAAGTCTTCTAAAAACGAGTCCTCTGTGCTATGCAGCTTTACCGTAAGACAAAAGATATTTTGGCAACCAAGGAGAAGCTTCGCCACTCCGTATCAAAGCTACTATATAATCTATGCCCAAGCCGAGAAGAGTGATGTTGCGAATGTTATGAGGTATACTATTCATAGTTATAGCACCCCTCCCCACACAAATACGCTATAATATTACCACATTGTTATTAACTATGAGTTCTTTACCATTCCATATTGCAGTTTCGTTGGTTTGAGAATTAAAAAGAACAAGTTTTTGATCATCCGCTTGCTTAACTAATAATTGAAAGGTATTGAAAATTAATTGATCGCCTTTTTTTAAGGT
>CAMZLC010000151.1 GCA_947311605.1 uncultured Sulfurovum sp. | reverse complement strand
TTGACGCCCATGAGTTTTACGGTAGGAATATCAAACGCTAGAGCACGGATTGCCATGCCATATTTTGTTTTGTAGAGTACCCAGAGCACAGCACCCAAGATAAGTACAGTAACTATAGGTATCACAATAACCATAAGGGGCAGGATGACTTCTCCAAGTTTAAAGGAAAAGGTGAGATACTCCGGTGCCGGGAAGGCTTTAGGCACGCCACCAAAAAGAACATTGAAAAGATTTTCGAGAAAGAAGCTGATACCGATAGCCGTGATAAGCAAAGAAATTTTTGGCGCTTCCCTTAGTGGCTTGTAGGCAATTTTGTCTGTGAGGATACCCACCAAAACTGACCCAGTGATACCTGCCAGTACAGCCAGGGGAAAGGGGAGACCCACCGCAGACGCGAGGTAGACAAAAAAAGCACCTACCATCATGATGTCACCATGTGCAAAGTTGATGAGGCGAAGTGTGCCATAGACCATGGTATAGCCAATCGCAATCAGGGCATACATACTACCCAGACTGATACCATTGACGAGCTGTTGTAGAAAGGTGGAAAAATCCATTCTATACCTCTTTATTGTTGAGATTGTTGCGTATTCTGGTTTACTTACCCAAGAAAGAAGTAAACTAGAATAAGAAACAGGGGTTGATTATTTTCCCGAGGTGAATCTCGGGAAAAGTTAAATGATTATGGATTGACGGTTGTTTTGTAGGCAAATTTACCATCTTTGACAGCATTGACAACGGCTGATTTGACAGCATCTCCGTTCTCATTGATAGTGATTTCTCCCGTGATACCTTTGTAGCCCTTGGTGCCACGAAGATTGGTATTGATACACTCTTTGTCATCTGATGCTTTTCCTGCATCAATACACTGATTCATCGCCGCAAGAATCATACCGTAGCCATCTGCTGCAAGTGCACCCATAGAGTCTGCGGGCTTGTTGTATGCTTTGTGGAATGCCTCTACATACGCTTTGGCTTCTGGCGTACTTGCTGCTGCTTCGTTGAAGTGGTCTGTATACATGAACCCCTCTGCTGCTTTTCCACCAATAGAAACAAGCTCAGGGAAGCCTACGCCATCTGCGCCGATAAAGGGAGCATCGATACCCATGGCTCTTGCTTGCTTGACCATCAATGCTGCTTCCGGGTAATATCCGGTAAATGCGATGATGCCAGGCTTCTCTTGTTTGATGGTGGAGACTTGTGCATTGAAATCTTTGTCACCTGAACTTAGCAGTACTGTTTTGACAATTTTTCCACCTGCTGCCTCATAAGCCTTTTTAAATGCCTTGGAGAGTCCGACTGAATAGTCCTGCTTGGCATCCGTGACAACAACGGCCGTTTTCATGCCGTTGTCTATGGCATATTTTGCCATAACTGCACCCTGGAATGGGTCGATAAAGCAAGCTCTTGTGACGTATTTCTTTCCTTTGGTGACCCTAGGGTTGGTTGAAGCATGGGTGATCATGGGTGTTTTCGCTTTGTCCGCTACTGGTGCCATTGCCATAGAGATGCTAGAGGCAACTTCCCCAAGAATCACAGAGACACCGTCTTTGTTGATCAGTCTTTTTACTGCTGTGGCTGCTTCTGCTTTGTCGCCTCTGTCATCAAGTACGATGACTTTAACAGTGTCGCCATTTTTAAGTGTCTTGTTTTGGGCATAGGCGATATCAAGACCCCCTTTACTTGTTTGGCCAAATGCCGCAATCGGCCCAGTCAGTGGAAGAACCACGCCGATTTTTACCTCTTTGGCGATGACCATGGTACTCATTAGGGCAGCCGCTGCCACAATGCTTAATGCTTTATTCATATTTTCTCCTTAAGAATTTGATAAGGTTAATAGTACCAGCTACAAACTTTTGATTTACTTATAACTCAGTTTAATAAGAACTTTTTTGCAACTTTGTTAATCCTTGAGCCATCCGCTTTGCTGCCTATGACCTGTTTGGCTGCACCCATGATCTTGCCCATGTCTTGCATGCCTGTTGCGCCCACTTCAGTGATGATGGTTTTGAGGATACTTTCTAGTTCTGCGTCGCCCATAGGCTCCGGAAGGTAGCTTCTAACAAGCGCAAGCTCTGCCTCTTCTTTGCTGACAAGATCTTCTCTGCCGGCTTCTTTGAATTGTGTGATGCCATCTTCTCTCTGCTTCGCATACTTCATGAGAATTTTTTCTACATCGGCATCGTTGAGTTCTTTGCGTTCATCGACTTCGATCTGCTTGATCATCGTCTGTATATTGCGTAGTGTATCTCTTTTGGCTGTCTCTTTGGCTCTCATGGCCTCTTTGATATCTGCTTTGATCTGTGTTTTTAGATCCATAGGCTCTCCTCAAAAAAATCTATGTGTGCATTATACTCTTCTCTTGGTAGTTTTTGGATTATTTGAAGTGGGATTCGAGCTACTCTAAAGCCAAATCATACTATGATTCGATATTAGATAAAGGAACAGAATGACAACTTTTCAATTGCTTTTAACGATGGTTTCGGGTATTGTTTTTTACCTCTTTTTTAAGCAACTTTTTAGTGGATCCTATCCTAAAAGAGGGGCAGATTTTGATGCCAAGGTGGCAGATGAGCAGATAGGAGGGATTTCTCGACCGGATAAGTTGTTTGTCAAGCCAAAAGAGCAGAGTGACAGGATTATACAGCTACATGAAAGCGCAGATGAAGCGGTAGAACAAGGTGATTATGCTGAGGCGATCAAAGCATTGGAAAGTGCATTGATCCTAGATCCACATCACGCAGAGACACAGTACAAACTTGCCTATATTTACCTGCAAACCAAAGCGTATGTGAAAGCCAAGGCGGCACTGGAGCAGCTCCTCGCTGAGGATGCTGCGCACGATATGGCACATGCGATGCTGGCAAATGTATTGCATCTACTGGGTGAAGATGGTGAGGCGATGATGCAGCACGAAAAGGCTATCGCACTGGATCCAGAGTATGCCCCTCACTACTTCAATTATGCCAATACTCTCTACGATAGAGGAGAAAATGAAGCTGCCTTGATACAGTATGAGAAAGCCCATGCCCTAGATCCAAGCCTAGAAGATGCCAAAAAAATGATAGAAAAATTATCGGAGTAAAAGATGATGTCACCATGTTTTATCATGCAAACAGCTACCGAAGATATTTTACTGAAAGTGACCAATGTCTGTGCGCTGTGCTACAGTGATATCCATATAGGAGATACGATTCATTATGATACGCAGAAGTATCACTATCTCTGCCAAGCATGTCAGGAGAAGCAGTGCGGGCAGATGAACGGTGAATGCGAGAGCATAGAGGATGAAGAGAGCGGGCTTTTCTGCTAAAGGGCACTTATTGTTAGAGGCGCTCTAAGCATTGGCAGTGATGTACCTTATGGCATTGATATAGCTTAGATTGTTGAGTTTTGCACCCTTATAAGCAATGTCAAATGCCGTACCATGATCCACAGATGTCCTCAGAATAGGGAGATTGAGGCTTACATTGATCCCCTCATCAAAATAGAGTGCTTTGAGAGGTGCCAGACCTTGATCATGGTACATAGCGATGTAGTGCGTATAGTTTTTACGTACATTGGGTGTAAATGCGACATCAGGCACGAGAGGATGAGTGAAGAGTGAAGAGTGAAGAGTGAGGGATTATTTTCTTTGATGATTTCTGTGGCATTGTCAATTGCTTTTTGAATCACAGTCTCTTCTTCTCCCAATACCCCATCATCTCCGGCATGAGGATTGAGCCCTAACACACCTACGGTAGATGTTGGTATGGCGGTATGGTAAAAATCAACCAAAAACCGTGTCAATGCTTTTTCGTTGATACGAGAAGCTACCTCTTTGAGGGGTATATGTTCCGTAAACAACGCCACATACATCTTCTTGCACCCCAGCATCATAATAGCCCCAGCATCAAAAAAATCACGTAGCGCATCGGTATGACCCTTGTAGGCTACACCTGCCTTCTCCCACGCTTTTTTATGGATGGGCAGGGTGCATACAGCATGTACTTCTTTTGTGCGTGCCAATGCTACTGCTTCAACAAAAGAAGCATAAGCATACGCACCGCTCTCTTTGTTCACCGCACCTGCCTCTATCTCAAAGGAAGGGGCAATATCTTCTATGGTCTGAAAGTCATAAGGTATAGTGAGATTGAGTTTTTTTGCTGCTTGATACAACATAGTTTTGTCTATACAGTAGAATGGGTGTATCTCTCTGGAAAGGGTAGTATGGTTTTCCAGGGCTAGCTGTATACCGATACCGTTAAGGTCACCGATACTTATGGCTACTTTTTTCATCATTTTCTCCTGGCACCCTACATTAACGTATTATTTTCGCTTGCATATCCAATATGGCCTGCTCTAGACCGGTATAGACAGAACGGGCAATAATACTTTGTCCAATATTCAGTTCTTCGATTTCATCTATAGCCACAACATTCGAGACATTGTGGTAGTTTAGTCCATGTCCTGCGGCTACCTTGATGCCAAGTGCGCTTGCGTTACTGCTAAGATTTTTGAGGTTTTCCAGTTCTTTATCGAGTATTTCTTTGAGTGTGACTCTAGGTAATTCCAGCTCTGGTATGCTATAGGGAGTGAGACTCAATCCGCTGTAGAGCATAGCGTAGATATTGGCATATTTTCCCGTATGAAACTCTATCCACTCCACGCCCAATGCCTCAGAGGCTGCGACTGCCTCCGAGGTTGGATCTATAAAGAGTGACACTTCTATTTCATATCTCTGCAGCATCTCTATGGCACCTTTGAGTTTGGGTTGCTCTCCTGTGACTGCCAATCCCCCCTCGGTGGTGACCTCTTCGCGCTTCTCCGGTACGAGTGTTACACGGTGCGGACGATGTTTGCAGGCAATCTCTATCATCTCCGGAGCAATAGCACACTCCAGATTGACGGGGAGAGTAGAGAGTCTGATGATATTTTCTGCATCGAAATCCTGCATATGCCTGCGATCTTCTCGCAAATGGATCGTGATCTGGTCTGCACCGGCACGCTTACAGATACTTAATGCATCCAGCGGATCCGGGTCTGCTACTTTGCGTGCTTCTCTAAGCACGGCAATATGATCTATATTGACACCAAGTTTCATGGTTGCTCCTATAGTGTGATGAGGTGATTATAGCGCAAGTGGCTTATGGAATGTTTGGTAAATGGTGAGATGCTGGGAGAAGAGGCTATGGCAACGGACTAGAGTCATCATGGAAAAAGCATACAGCAGCACAACATTTTGATGCTTATGACTTTGTGGGGGGGGGTACTTGGCCATAAAGATACAAAATATTGTGCTGGTATATAATTTTCCCAATGAAAATCATCTATGCACTTCTATATAATTTATGATAAGTGAAAAAGAGTATAAGCGGAGTATACAGGCAGTCTGGCAATCTTTTCTAGAAAAGACCCATAACTTTCCGTCCTTACCTCACAGTAAGTTTGGCTTTTTCTGTTATCAGTGAAGGAATTATAGCAGAGAAAGATTAATAAGAATATAAAAACAGTTTGTTACAGATATTATGGTAGAATCGCTTTACCCTGAATGCTTCGTGCGTTTAATAATGATTTTGAAGGTGATGAAATGACAAAAAAAACCATAAAAAAAGCAGTTCTTGCATATTCTGGAGGACTAGATACCAGCATTATACTCAAATGGCTCCAAGACGAGTATCAGTGTGAAGTAGTAACCTTTACGGCTGACTTGGGGCAGGGAGAAGAAGTGGAACCGGCAAAGAAAAAAGCCTTGAGTCTAGGCATCAAAGAGGAGAATATTTTTATCTTGGATTTACAGGAGGAGTTTGTCAAAGACTTTGTGTTCCCTATGTTCAGAGCTAATGCCATCTATGAAGGAGAGTACCTGCTTGGCACCTCTATTGCCAGGCCACTCATCTCCAAGAAACAGATTGAGATCGCCCACCAGACAGGGGCGGATGCCGTAAGTCACGGAGCCACGGGCAAGGGCAATGATCAGGTACGCTTTGAGTTGGGCTATCTGAGCCTTGATCCGGATATTGCAGTGATCGCTCCCTGGAGGGAGTGGGATCTTAATTCCCGTGAAAAACTTTTGGCTTATGCACAAGAGCATGGGATAGAGATCGACAAAAAAGGCAAGAAATCTCCCTATTCTATGGATGCTAATCTTCTGCATATCTCCTATGAGGGGATGGTGTTGGAGGATCCCAATGCAGAACCGGAAGAGGATATGTGGCTCTGGACGAACTCCCCGGAAACTGCACCTGACAGTGCGGAATATATCACTATTGGCTACGCAAAAGGGGATCCGGTCAGTATCAACGGAGAGGAGATGAGTCCAGCAACGATTCTGAGAACCCTGAACGAATATGGCAACAAGCATGGTATCGGACGGATCGATATTGTAGAAAATCGATTTGTAGGCATGAAGGCACGAGGCTGTTATGAGACACCGGGCGGTACAATCATGCTGAAAGCACATAGAGCGATAGAGTCTATTACGCTGGACAGAGAGGAGGCACATCTCAAGGATGAGATGATGCCCCGCTATGCCAAATTGATCTATAATGGCTTCTGGTGGTCTCCTGAGCGTGAGATGCTACAGGCTGCGATCGACAAAACACAAGAATACGTGGCAGGAGAGGTGAGGCTGAAGCTTTACAAAGGCAATGTGATGGTGGTAGGTCGTACCTCTGAACACTCTTTGTATAGTGAAGAGCACTCGACTTTTGAAGAGGATGAGGTTTACAATCAGCAGGATGCAGAGGGGTTTATCCGACTGAATGCCCTGCGCTTTGTGATAGAGGGAAAAAAGCAACCCTCCAGAAGGGCACATGACGAGGTGGAGATCTGCAAGATAGAGACAGGCTCAGTGACGGTCTGCGAAAGAATCAAAAGATTCTTCGGGTTTGGTACGAAAAAGCAGTGACCCAATGATGGTCACAATGCTTGTCTAGCCTAAGACGATTGCCAGCTCCTCTTTGCTTGCATAATAACCTATAGTTTTGCAACAGTGGTAAGTGTCAGTATCTGTGTTACCAAATACAATAGGGATCGCTCCTGTGTCTTTGATGAACTCAGCGATGAGGCAGTCCTCGTCCTCCTCTATGATGCTCGTATCCATCAATATGTATTGATACTGTGTAGTTTGAATGGTGCTTAAGAACTGATCTTCATCCTCTACGGTATCTACGGTATAGCCGAGATGGGTCAATACCGTCTTGTAGATTTGATTGGAGAGAGGCGACTTCTTGTAGAGAAGCAAATCTCCAATGTTTAATGATGCCACTTCTGTCCGTATAGACTCTTTTTGTGGAGAGGCGACATCTTCTTCTTCCTCTACCCGT
>CAMZLC010000150.1 GCA_947311605.1 uncultured Sulfurovum sp. | reverse complement strand
GCCAGTGCTTTGGCTGCCGCCTTCTTCATATTTTCGGTAATTTTTCTGGCACGCACATCCAGTGCACCTCTGAAAATAGAAGGAAATCCAAGCACATTATTCACCTGATTGGCATAGTCACTTCTTCCGGTTCCCACCATCGCATCATCCCTGACTTCCGCTACCTCATCGGGCAGTATTTCGGGCACTGGATTTGCCAAAGCGAAGATCACAGGATGCGCTGCCATATCTGCTACCATCTCCTTGGTCAATGCGCCTGCTTTACTGAGACCCAGGAACATATCCGCACCCTTGATCACATCAGAGAGTGTCTCAAACTCGGTATCTACCGCAAACTCCTCCTTGTAGACATTGAGGTCATTACGGCTGGTTCGGATCACCCCTTTGGAGTCACACACAAAAAGATGCTTCACGCCGATAGAACGATACATTTGTGCGCAGGCGAGTCCGGCAGCCCCTGCACCGTTGATGACGACCCTAACCTCTTCGATTTTCTTTCCCGTCAGTTCAGCGGCATTCATCAGTGCCGCTGAAGTGATAATAGCCGTACCATGCTGATCATCATGAAAGACAGGAATATCCAGTTTCTCCTGGAGTTGCTTCTCTATCTCAAAACATTTTGGTGCCTTGATATCTTCCAGGTTGATACCGCCAAAGGTAGGTGCGATCGCTGCTGTCGCTGCTACGATCTCCTCCACACTGTGAACGTCCATCTCAATATCAAAGGCGTCTATATTGGCAAACTTTTTGAACAGTACAGATTTTCCCTCCATGACAGGTTTGCCGGCCAGTGCGCCGATGTCACCCAGACCAAGTACCGCTGAACCGTCCGAAACGACTGCTACGAGATTGCCTTTGTTGGTGTACTTATAGGCAAGGACTTCGTCTTTTTCTATCTCCAGACACGGTGTGGCCACACCAGGAGTATAAGCCAAAGAGAGCTCCTCTTGCGTCTCACAGACTTTCGTGATTTCTATTGCTATTTTTCCACCTTCATGATAGGCTAACGCCTCTGCACGATGATCATTTTCCATAAGTCACTATTCCTTTGGGAGTAAATTTTCGAAAAGTGTACTACCCCTAAGATTAAGTAGAGGTTATAAAATAGTGCTTTTTATTATTACCAGTACAATTGATTTTGCAGGCATCACACTTTTATGCATTTTCGCTAAAATACACCAACCTAAACTCGGAGAAGCCCTTGGCAATCATAGCCTGTACCCACTGCCATCTTACCTTTGATGCTTCAGTCATGATCACAGAGAAGCAGGGGGAGGAGACACTCTATTTTTGCTGCAGGGGGTGTGAAGGGGTCTATCATCTGCTGAGAGAAGAGGGGCTGGATACTTTTTATGAAAAGCTTGGAGATCAAACCCTTCATCCTGCTTCCGAGATCGATGATGACCTCAGCCGTTTTGATCTCGAAGGCTTCAAAAACAAATATATCAAAACCAACAGTGACGGACAGCAGGAGATCAGCCTGATCATCGAGGGTATCCACTGCTCCGCCTGTGTCTGGCTCAACGAAAAGGTACTTCACCAGACAGACGGCATCCTCGAAGCGAACATCAACTACTCCAACAACAAAGCCAAAATCCTCTGGGATGAAAGCGAGATCAAACTCTCCGGGATCATTAAAAAGATCCGTGCCATCGGCTACAATGCCTACCCCTATGATGCCTCCCTCCAAGAAGAACGCAACATCAAGACACGCAATGACTACTACACACGTATCCTTGTCGGTGTCTTTGCGACTATGAACATCATGTGGCTGGCGATCGCACAGTATGCGGGCTACTTCTCTGGTATCGAGCAGGGGCACAAAAACATACTCACGATCTCCGAGTTCGTACTGGCAACCCCTACACTCTTTTATAGCGGATGGATCTTTTTTCGCGGTGCCTACTATGGGCTCAAAAACCGCTTTGTCACTATGGATCTGCTGGTGGCCACCGGCGCATCACTGGCCTACCTCTACTCTATCTATGCCATGATCACGGAACACGGTGAGGTCTATTTCGATTCGGTGACGATGATCATTACCTTTATTCTCGTAGGTAAATATCTCGAGGTGCTCAGTAAAAAACAGGCCAGCGATACACTAGATAAAATCATCGGTACCATGCCTACCGAAGCTACCGTCATCAAAGAGGGAGAGAAGGCACTGGTCTCTATCGAAAATATAGAGATCAGTGACATTATCGAGCTGAAACCTGGAGAAAAGGTGGCTATCGATGGCATATTGCGCACAGGTGCTGCCTCTTTTGACGAAAGCTCTCTGACTGGAGAGAGTGAGCCAGTGCACAAAAAGAGTGGAGATACGATCCTCAGCGGCACACTCTGTCTGGACTCCGTGATCCGCTACGAGGTCACCAAACGAGCAGAAGAGTCTCTGCTTTACACGATCACGGAAATGCTCAGTGATTCTATCACCAAAAAGCCTCATATCGAACAGCTTGCCAATACCATCTCCGGCTATTTTTCCCTGACCATTCTGTCCATTGCGGTGGCCACCTATGGTTTTTGGCAGTGGCACAGCGGATCTTTTGAGACTGCATTGATCACAGCCATTGCGGTGATCGTCATCGCCTGCCCCTGCGCACTGGGGCTTGCCACTCCTATGGCGACACTGATCGGTGTTTCTCGTGCTGCCAAAAGAGGGATACTCTTCAAAGAATCCCGCATGCTGGAGACCATGGCTAAAAGCACCCTACTCGCACTGGACAAAACAGGCACGATCACAGAAGGAAAACCAAGCGTCATCCACATGGACACAGGGGAAGGATTTGACCCTGCACTCCTACTTGCCCTGGTACAGAGCTCCAACCATCCTATCAGCCAAGGCATAGCCCGGCACCTGCACAAGTCCTACGAGCACCTCAACGCTGCCATAATTACCGATATCAAAAGTATCGATGCCAAAGGCATCACTGCCAATGCCCCACAACAAACTATCGCCGGAGGCAATGCTTCACTCATGAGATCACTGGGTATCCATAGTATCTTTGAGAGCGAACATACCCTTTTTCTTTTTGCGCAGAATGGAGAGATCACTGCCACTATCACGCTGCAGGACAAGATCAAGGAGGGTGCCAAAAATACGATCAAGACACTGAAGGCACAGGGGCTCAGGATCGTGATGCTCACCGGTGACCATCAGGCAAGTGCCCGTCATATCGCACAAAGTGTCGGTATCACAGAGATCCACCACTCTCTGCTGCCTACCGACAAGGCTGCGCTCATTGATGCCTTTCATGCAGAAAAAGAGATCGTCGTCATGGCAGGCGACGGCATCAATGATGCTATCGCTCTTGCCAAGAGCGACATCGCCTGTGCCATGGGCAGCGGGGCAGATATCGCCATCGAAGTGAGCGATGTGGTGCTTCTCGACGACAGCTTGGAGAGGCTCGCAGATGCTTTTGAGATCAGTCACCGTACCTTTAGAACCGTCAAACAAAACCTCGGCTTTTCCATCCTCTATAATATCATAACGGTACCTCTGGCAGTCGCAGGGTTTGTCACCCCGCTGATCGCCGCCCTCTCTATGAGTCTCAGCTCGCTGGTCGTGGTCGCCAACTCAAGCAGAATCAGATTCAAAAGGAACAAACTATGAGCAGCTCTATCATGGCACTGATGATCGGTGTCTCTACATTCCTTGGTGCCCTGGGGCTGATCGCCCTCATCTGGGGCATCCGCACCGGACAGTTCGATGACCAGTCCAAGTTCATCGACGGTGCCCGCTTTGACAACGAAGAGGAGCTCAGAGATGCCATTCTGATGGAAGAGAAACAAAAAAGAGCCAAAGCGAAGTCCAAATTGGAAAAAGCAGAGCGAGAGAAAAATTATAGGCCGGTGGATTGATGCAAATGCCAG
>CAMZLC010000149.1 GCA_947311605.1 uncultured Sulfurovum sp. | reverse complement strand
CTTTTAGTCTTTTTTGGCTATGATCCTGTATGGTAGAAAATATTTTTAAAGCACATAGGGGTGGCACGGTTCTCTTTTTGGGGAGAGTCACACACTTTACTGTTGAAGAACTGCAGCAATTCTTGCTGACACAAGGAATGGTTTACGCCGATAGCTATGCGGAGCAGGAGATTGCACTGCTGGTGTTAAGCAGCAAAATGACACCTGCAGAGGAAGCACTCTCCTATAGCCTCTATGAGACCGGTGTGCCGGATGTGACACTGGAGAAGTTTGAGCAGACCATGAGCAAACATATCAAGCCTGAAACACTGCTCATGTCGCTCAAGCTCTCCGGTGATCAGGAGCGGCTTCAACGGCTCCTTGGCAATGAAGCCTTCAGCGATACACTCTATCTCAAACTGCTGCAGATGTATGACTGGGGAGTGGAGGGGATCCATGAGAATGATGCCAACAGGGATGTGACGATCAGTTTTGTGAAGCGATTTTTCCGTCCAGGGGGCTTCATGGATCCCGCAATGGTCTATGCACCCACTACAGTAATGATCATCGCCAAAGACAGCGATGACCCTGAGGTACTGGATACGATACTCACTATGCCAAACCATGAGATCAAGGTCAGTCGCCATGAGCAGAAAAAACCCAAAAACCTCAGAGAGATGGTCGCCTTTAATCCCCACATCTCAGCAAAGAGCCTCAAAAAGCTGCTAGGCTATGCCTCCGAAGATATTGACTATTTTCTCGCCTCCAATGGCATGGCGGGACAGGAGGTACTGGAGCGCATTTATGCGCGTTCAAACACTCACACAAGACGGATGATGACACAGCATCCTGCGCTGCCTGATACACTGTTTACGCGCTTGTTGCAGGATGAGGAGGAGACCGTGCAGGGTCTTCTGGTCTTTCAGCCCTTTGATGAGAAGCGAATGACTGAAGTTTGGGATCATCCTCAACGCGCCTATCTGGGGGGCAACAGGCAGATGGGTGCCTATGTCCAGAGGCTCATGGCGCATGAAGATAGCGTCCTTGACGAGGCATTGGCGTCCAATCCCTCTGCCACCTCTGCTTCTCTGGAGCAGCTATGGGAGCGTCACGGAGAGCGTATCGCGGTGCCTTTGGCGCAAAACCCCCATATCACTACCAAAATGGCACAGCGACTCTATGCGCTGGGAGAGCGTCCGATACTGGAAGCGTTGGCTGCCAATGCGGCGACACCCACGGCCATACTGGATGCCTTGTGTGAGTGGAGAGACAGAGAGCTCAATCGTTTTCTCGCCTCCAATCCTTCTGTGGGGATCTCATGGCTGAGGGAGTTTCAGCTGGACACCTCACTCCTGCGTATATTGGCAGAGAACAAAACCTATGGAACAGAGGTATTGAGAGGACTTGGCATATGAAAGCAGAGGCACTTGGCAGGAGTATCGTACGGCTGATCACAGCACAGATTCCGGTTTTTGTCTGGGGAAGCCCAGGGATCGGAAAATCATCGATCATCAGAGAGATCGCGGTAGCACAGGGGTTGGCCTGTATCGATCTGCGCCTCTCGCTGCTGGATCCTACCGATCTCAAGGGGATACCCTTTTTTGACCCGCAGGAGAATGAGGCGGTCTGGGCAGCACCCAGTTTTCTACCAAAAGACCCCGAAAGCAGAGGTATTCTCTTTCTCGATGAGATCAATACGGCACCCCCGTCGGTACAGGCTTCGGCCTATCAGCTGGTACTCGATCGCAAGGTAGGAGAGTATACACTACCTGAGGGATGGAGTATTGTCGCAGCAGGCAATCATGAGAGCGACCGAGGTGTGATCTACCGTATGCCTCCGCCACTGGCCAACCGCTTTGTACATCTGGAGTTGGAGGTGGAGCTGGGGGCATGGAAAGGCTGGGCATACCGCAATGGGATAGAGAGTAGTGTGATCGCCTTTTTGCAGTATGCACCTGAGTGGCTTTTTGTCTTCGAGCCTGCCGCCAATCACAAAAGCTTCCCTACGCCCCGCTCCTGGGAGTATGTTAGCAGGATACTTGCCGCAGACATCGAGCGGACACTACTGCTGGAGAATCTCAGCGGTGCGGTGGGCGCTGAGGCTGCGGTTGCTTTTATGGCCTTCAGGAAGGTGATGGAGCGGTTGCCGGATATAGACGCGCTGCTCAGAGGGGGGCCTGTGGAGGTGGCGCATGACCAGCAGCTGCTGTTTGCCTTGTCGGCGGGAATCGTCAGTCGTCTTAGACAGACAGAGGGTGTCGCAGCCATTGACCATGCGCTGCGTTTCTCCATGACCCTGCCCAAAGAGTTCTCCATCATGCTGGTCAAGGATATGCAGCAGCACGGAATCGCCGTGGAGGCATCTGTCGTGTGGGAGCAGTGGGTTGAGGCCTTTGCCTATCTGTTGGAGTAGATTGTGACCGATATGCGCTTCTCTCGAGCCAAAGCAAGGCTGATGCTGGAGCAGCCCTATTTTGCCACGATGGCAGGTCTGTTGGCGTTCGAGGCAGAGGAGGGTATCTCCACGGTTTCCTATGAGGGAGATAGGCTACGCTACAATCCGGAGTATATTGATGCCATGAGCACAGAGGAGACGATGACGATCCTGGCGCATGCCTCCATGCAGCAGGCGCTCTTTCACGGTGACAGAGGCAGCCAAAAGCAGGGCAGGGTATGGCAGATGGCCAGTGCCTATACCATCAATGATCTGCTGATGCACAACGGCTTTGTCTTGCCGCCTATGGCAGTGTACAGTACCCGCTTTGAGCAGCTCTATACCGAACAGATCTACGCAATACTGTTGGGAGAAGAGGGCGAGCAGGATCCGTCTGATGAGGCAAGGGAAAGCGAGATAGCTACAACAGAACAGAGCTCTCTTTCAAAGCTTCTGGATGATGATACCTATGCACTTATGGTAGAGCAGGTACTATCCAAGCTCTCCAGGCAGGGCGATCTCCCCAAGGGACTGGAGCGTCTCCTCCCGCAGAGTCAGCCCCCACAACTCTCATGGCGAGAGCTGCTCTACCGTTATGTCAATGCCCATGCCCGCAGTGATTATCGCCTCTTCCCGCCCAACAAAAAACATCTCTATCGTGGGGTGGCACTCCCCTCCGTGTACGGTGAAGAGTTGGAGATTGTGGTGGCGATCGATACCTCTGCCTCCATAAATGAAACACTCCTGGGGCTTTTCCTCTCCGAACTGGGTGAGATCATGCAGCTTTTCCCTCAGTACCGTATCGAATGGATCGAGTGTGATGCCAAAATTCAGCATATCCAGACGCTCTATCCCGCAGAGCCACTGATCAGCACCGTGCGTGGAGGAGGAGGCACAGACTTTCGTCCAGTGTTTGAGTATATCGAGACAGTCGGGATGCCCTGGAAATTTCTGATCTATTTCACAGATGGGCAGGGTATTTTCCCTGACCACCCTCCTGCTATCGATACACTTTGGGTCATGCCTGAGGCGGTAGAGGTGCCCTTCGGCGAAAGGAT
>CAMZLC010000148.1 GCA_947311605.1 uncultured Sulfurovum sp. | reverse complement strand
TGATCCTGAGACAGAGGCGATCGTGATGATCGGTGAGATCGGCGGTGACCTGGAGATCCAGGCAGCCAAATTCATCCAAGAGCATATCAGCAAACCCGTCGTTGCCTTCATCGCAGGACAGACTGCTCCAGCCGGCAAGCGCATGGGGCATGCAGGTGCGATCATCTCAGGCTCTGCCGGTACTGCCAAAGAGAAGATGGATGCCCTAGAAGCCGTAGGCGTCAAGGTCGTCGTCTCCCCCGCAGAGATCGGTGAAGCGGTCAAAGAGGTACTCGAAGCCAGAGCATAACAGCAATAGCATTTTTGGAGAATGCTAATATCTCTGGAAATGCTCTCTTTTAACCCCTTTAAGGGACTCTATATCTATAGCGTCCTCTCTCATCTTTCTGCTGATCTCTTCCACGGATCTCTTCCTGATATTTTTATAGATACATAATGTTTCGGTCAGGCATTGCTCCAATTTGAGGATTCCGGTTTGGCGTATATATCTTTTCTCCACCTCTGCTTTCTCTGAAAAAACAATGCAGATACGCTCAAAAATGCTTCTGTGCTTCTTTGTCTGTTTTGTCAGGGCATAGTGTTGCTTGTAGGCTTTTTTCTTTTGCTGTAGGGTGTTGAGATTGTTTGGAAATATTACAATACTGCCAAGCAGAAAAAGTATTATCAGTTTCATGGCTTATGATGTCCTCTTATTTCAAGTGCAAGTCCCTTGAGTGTACCGTTGTCATCCTTGAGTCTGTCGGTGAGAATCACCTGCCATCTGCCTTTGGCGGATTCCCCCATCAACGATACCGTAGCAAACCTGAAACCCTCTTTGTAGGCATTGGATTTGATAAAGTTGGGTGCGATCAACAGGGATGGGGTGCCTGATGGAGAGACAAGCATGATCTCCAGATCGCCGGCATAGGGGTGATCGATCTCTGCGGTCAAACCAACCCATTCTATGGCTATATCTTCCGTGATCATGATACTCTCTTGTATGCTTTGGTTGCTGTCTGGGATAGCGTGGGAGAGTTCGGCAAGCCTACTTCTTGCCCGCACTGCTTCGGGCAGATTGTGGTATGTGGAGCTCAGGCACTCTGCTGTCATACCTACAGGGTTGATCTTGCCAAAGCCGTAGTCGTTGCTGTGCCAAAGCCCTGAAGCATTTTGTATCCAGGTGATAGTATTCTCATCTATGGGAGTAGCATGTTTTGCGATGAGCCAGCGTATATCTCTCCATCCCAGTTCTGGGCAGAGATCAAGCACCAGGGCAAGTGCACCGCTAACCATAGGTGCCGCAGCACTGGTTCCATTCATGGCATAAGTATAGTCTCTGCCGGTATCCTCGTCTACGGTGATGGGCCCTCTTCTTCCTGCCAGTTCTGCTTTGGACATGGATAGACCCGGAGAGAAGGTGCTTATGATGGTGGGTGCGGTGTAGTAGTGCTCTCCTCCATAGGCAGAGACAAGAATATTGCTTCCTGGAGAGCTATAGGAGGCAAACCTATCTTTATGGTTCAACGCAGCTACAGCAATGGCATAGGGATTATTGATAAGATAGGAGAGGTTGGCATTGCCGTATTCCTCTCTATCATTACCTGCAGCGAAGACAAAGAGTCTGCCTTTTCCGTCTCTTCCGTAATGTGATGCTTCCTCCATGAGGTGCTCATAGCTTTTGTCATCTAGAAATTTTTTGCCCCAGCTGTTGGTACTGATGCTGATCTCCTCTGCCAATGTGTCTTTGACCCAGACTTCGGTCAGCGCCTCGATAGATCCCTCTTCAAGCCAGTTGCTTCCGGCGATCACAGCTTGAGGTGCGACACCACGGATGCCTGTATCATTGAAAGCCTTGGCAGTGATGATCCCTGCTACAGCTGTACCATGCCCCCGGTAGAACAGTTGCACAGTATCCTCAGAGACCCCCTCCGTAGGCGCAGGGTCGCGTGTGCCATTGACACTGTTGAGGGAGTGTGCCGTACTGATACTGATATCCTCATGCTCTTCTACGCCTCCATCGACAACCTGTATGATCATGGGGTGATGTGTGGCACCTAGCGTATAGTGATAGAGTGGCAGCAGATGCAGGTCGTTACTGGCAATGGTCTGGACATCACTGGTGGTGCAAATACTTTGGTTGCGGTCAGTTCGGAGATACCACTGCAGCGAGAAGAAAGGGTCGCCTTCCATGCCATCTGGGATATTGTTGTGGTTTTCATCGGGATTATTCGGATCGGTGCCCCGTGTGTATTCTACCAAGTCCGGGATCAGATCCTGATCACTGTCGCTGTCATCCGAGAGAAGGTCAGCAAGTTTTTTGGCAGAATTTTCTATAGGTTCATCCTGGGAGTGGTGCATGTCGTACGCGTTGTTTGAGGTTTGTGACCTGCATCCTGCCATCATAAAGAGAAAAAAAAGTAAAGCAATCTTTTTACAGATATAGGCAGGGGCTGTTCTACTCACTTTTTCCCTTTGTGGACAGCCAAAGCAAAGGACTCTGGCTGATATCTCTGTTGAGCCGGAAGGATATCCGGCAGATTGTGGCTCACGCTAGCTTTTATGGAAGGGTGATGCCATATTTGAAATTTCGTTTAGGCAGTGCCAGTAGACCCATGTTGTCACCGGAGACTTTCATCTCTAGTATTTCATCAGAGGTCTTTCCTTTGTATTCATATGCTTTGACCTTGAGTTTGTTTATGGTGCTGCTGTCTTTGGCATCTTCTATGGCAGTGGCTATAGCAGCAGGGAAGATTTCCGTCGCATTGAGATCCTCAAAATTGAAATCAGAAACGGGGTCTGCATATCTGATAAACTCGATGCGGTAGTTCTCATGTTCATAATATCCATAGGTACTAGGCGTGTACCCTTTGAGGATCACTTTGCTGACTGTGACCTTGTCTTTGTCGCTACCTGAGAACACCACAGTACCGGTACTGGCATTGGCATCTATATCCAGCATCGGATAGTCAGACGCTTTGTAGGTATTGTGCAGGGTGCCGTCTCCATAGAAGTTTTGATGTTCATAAAATTTCTTCATAGCTGCAGTGCTTAGATCTTTGGAGGCGCTGATGGCATAATGCAGCCTGCTGTCATAGAGATATCCAGAGACACCATTGCCCATGGTGTGGGTATAGCCCATACCGTCAATGCCTTTGTAGTGAGCCGAAACATTGAGCCACACCATTGGCACATCGTTGGTGAAGTTGACATCCTTGGTAGTGAGTGCGGGAAGGCTGGTAGCATCATATTGTCTGACGCTGCCCAGATCTGCTGCGGTTTTGTCCAGTAGCAGATCTACGGCTGCCAGATTACCTTGCTCATCGAAGAACTGTATGGCGTAGTCAAAGTTTCCGTCACGGTCTCTTCTGTAGGTGCCCACATGGGTAGTGAAGGTATCGGCACCATTGGCAGAGCCGTAACCATACCCTGTCCCTAACACACTGACTGATCCGACATAGGCGGAGGCATTGGTGACATTGATGTCAAAGGCTGGATAGTTATTGCAGTTGGCACCTCCTTCAAAATAGATCTGCTCATGATCTGTTTCTGATGACAAGTTGAAGTCATAGGTTTTGACTGGTACCCCGACAAAAGCCATGATATCCATTCCTGTGTCTTCATCTAGCTCTGCCCATGTGAGATCTCCGCTGCTGTCCTTGTCCAAGATACGCAGTGCCGTCTGATGGAATTCTGCGATACTGATCTCGCCATCACCGTTGGTATCGGCGGAGGCACCCGTGATGTTGTTGTCGTCTTTGTCTTTGAGTTGAGCAGCATCGATAACCCATGTTGGGACACTGTCTGCATCTGCAAGCAGTGCACACCAGTCTGCTGTGGCGCACTCCGAGATATTGAGATCAGGAGTCCATTGGCACTGGTTGGATGCCTCTTGGATCAGATTGCCTTTTTTGTCCTTGAAGACCTGATCAGCGGTGACTACGGTCTGCGGGTCAAGTGCCAAAGAGAAGGAGGTACTGGTCGTGCCTGCCGGCAGCATCAAGGTGACATCACCCTGGGCATCGGTAGTGCCTGTTTTGATCATCTTGAATCCCTGGGCTGTATCATGGGCGGTGACTACGACATCGGGCATACCGGTTTTGACTGTCAAGGCGACCTCTTTGGTGGGGTCGATGACGGTGACTGTGCCATGTGTCTCTCCGGTGGCTCCCTCTTCGTCCGTGGCGGTACAGACAACAGGATGCTCACCCTCTGTGAGCCCTGTGATTGTCAGCTTGTATGCCCCTGCCATACCAGTGCTGCTTGGCTCCGTAGGATATGCCGTGCCATCGACAGTACAGTCGAGTGTGACTCTGCCTCCTTCCGGATCTTCAGGTACGATTTCAGGGTAGGCTGCTGTCTCGCCGAGATCAATACGCTGGTCATAGAGTGGTAGGTAGAAGGCGGGTGGCATATTTTGGTTGATGACAGTCACGTTGACTTCAAAGACTTCACTGGTCGCACCTGCTCCATCTGTGGCAACAAAGGTGATAGTATGGGATCCCTCACCCAATGCACTGGCATTGAAGTCGTGCCAGAAGTAGGCGCCAGAGCCAGAGAGTGTCTGACTTATGCTGCCAGAACTTGCCATTACTGAGCTGACGCCATCTCCATCGGGATCATTGGCGTAGGCATATACTGTGCCCATATCCCCTAGAGAGAGATTGATGGGGTTGCTGAAGGTGCCTGCTGCGGTGATGACCGGTGGTTGATTGCCGATCGTAAAGACAAAATCTTTGGTGACAGTGTG
>CAMZLC010000147.1 GCA_947311605.1 uncultured Sulfurovum sp. | reverse complement strand
TTACCAGCCTAAAACTTTCACCTTCCATAAACGGCACCCAGACCGAGATGCCTTCCCTGCGCAGCTTCCGTATCAATGGCAAGACATTGACCTCCAGTGCAAGAGGAACATAGAGCATCACAGATCTTGTAGCCTCTGCTTTAATAAGGCAGTACAACGCTTTATTGACCTTCTTGTCCCCTATATAGCGCTTCTGCCAGGAAAGCGATCCGAGTCTGGCTAATGATGTTTTGCGAAATATCTGCTTCTTCATGCGCACTCACTTTTACTAATTTTGGGTATAATAGCATGATTAATTCACAGTAAGGCTTCCATGCGATCTCTCTCTTGGCTCTTTATTATAGCATCATTATGCCTATGGACAGGATGCAGTGATACCTCCTCAGAGGATGCGCGGACCACATCACCTGTGCAGCCAACTGCACCTGTCAAGCCACAAAGCCGCTTCACAATCACGGATATCGACCAGCGCTCTACCGTGCTTACCTTCGAAAACAATCAGCTGCGTGTTGCAAAAGTTGCGCAGCCGATCATACTGGTACATCTTTTTGCCTCCTGGTCAGCGCCAAGCTGTGGCATGATCCCCTATCTTGACAGCCTGCAAAAAGCCTACCCCAAAACCCTGTTTGTCATTGGCATCATGCTAAACAGCAGCCACGATGCAAAAAGCTTACGCACCTTCATGCAGACACAGCATGCAAGCTATTTTATTGCCAGCAGTCCAGACAATGACCTGCTGGCTCAGCAGTTGGCACATTTTCTGAAACAGGGAGACAACTACCCTGTGCCTCTGACGCTCTTGTTTAAGAACGGGGTGTATACTATGCATTATGTCGGTGCCACCCCCATAGAGATGATCAGGGCAGATATAGAACAGCTAAGGAGATAATAGTATGGCAGTATTCGATTTTCTAAAAAAGGCTTTTGGCAAGACCAGTGAAGCGATTCACGAGGTCGCACCTGAAAAAAAGAAGCAGATCCACAAAGAGGATTTTGAAGCGATTCTTCTGGAAGCAGATGTCAATTATGGCCTTGTAGAGCGCCTACTGGAAGGACTGCCAGAAAGCATCACCAGGATACAGGCATTCAACTCACTCATCTCCGTCTTTCAATACCGTGCCGAATGGATCGAACCTGGCAGCTACAGACCCTTTGTGGAGATGATCGTAGGTGTCAACGGTGCAGGCAAGACCACCACGATCGCCAAGCTGGCAAGACACTATCAGAGAGAGGGACGCAGTGTCATGCTGGGGGCGGGAGACACCTTCCGCGCAGCCGCGATCGAACAGCTCAGCCGCTGGGCAGCCAAGCTGGAGATCCCTATCGTCTCCACCAGACAGGGGCACGATCCTTCTGCGGTGGTTTATGATACGATACAGTCCGCGCAGGCGAAGGGGATTGCTAATGTCATCATCGACACTGCCGGCAGACTGCATACCCAATCCAATCTCTCTGAAGAACTCAAGAAAATGGTCAGGATCGCAGACAAAGCCCTCAAGGCAGCCCCGCACCGCAAACTGCTTATCCTGGATGGCACCCAGGGAAGTTCTGCGATCAACCAAACCAAAGCCTTTGATGAGATCATCGGCATAGACGGTATCATCATCACCAAACTGGACGGTACAGCCAAAGGCGGCGCCGTACTGAGCATCGCCGATGAACTTCAGATGCCTATCTATTACATGGGTACAGGGGAGAGCCCCGAAGATCTGGTACGCTTCAAGGCCAATGCGTACGTCAACCTCATCCTCGATGAGATCTTCCTCTAGCCGTGGACTATTTCGTCTATATCGTACGCTGCGAAGATGATACCCTCTATACCGGTATCACCACCGATCTGCAACGCCGCCTCCAAGAACACAACGGTCCGGACAAAGGTGCCAAATACACCAGAGTCAGACAGCCTGTGACACTGGTATACCACGAAAGCCATCCCGACAGAAGTGCTGCCTCCAAGAGAGAGTACGCGATCAAAAAACGGATGAGCAGGGCAGAGAAACTCTCTTTGATTGGTGTAGCTTAAACATAGCCACACTACAGTCCAAACAACCCCCTATAGCACTCCTCCAAATTCTCTCTGCTTTTGTACTCGATCAGATCACCGAACACCACCGTGATTTCTCGGGGTGTCTTGTCGTCTTTAATGGCTGCTTTGAGTACTTTTCCTGCATTGCTTTTGATGTAAACAGGCAGGATAGGCAGTCTGTTTTTCAAAGCGATAATACGAGAACCGTCCTTGAACTCTCCCAGGGGTGCCTCCGTCTTGTTTCTGGTGCCTTCGGGAAAAATAAAGATCGAACTTCCTTCCGAGACACCCTTTTTGACCTCTGCAAAAAAGCCACCCATCTGACGCTTCTCCCGATCCAGCAGGATAGAGCCTGCATTGCGGACAAAGAGACCAAAGAACGGGGAGTTATAAAGCTCTTTTTTGGAGATCCAGAGCCCAAAGATATTCGTATCTTTCAACGCGATCTCCAGTATAGGCGGGTCGATAATACTACGATGGTTGCTGATTAAAAGGTACTTACCATCCTGGGGAATTTTCTCCGGATTTTCTACAGTGACGGTGATATTGAGTGCCGAGAGCTGTGCCTTCGAGTAGGCCGTTCTGAGCTTTTTTTTCTCCATAGGATCTTTCGTATTTCGCAATTTCAATCCATAGCTATTGGTCAGATACAGACCGACAAACAGATGTTTTATGGTACCTAAATTCATATACTCTCCTAGATTATTGTCGTATTATATCCATAAAAGCATGACGCTTTTATGAGTTCTCCTCAGCGCGAAGGTAGAGAGATGTCCAAAATAAAAAAGATGACAATTTGACATTTTATTACCATTCTTTTCTTAAACAGACTACAATAGCACCACTATAACGGAGGGAATAATCATGGCGAAGAAAAAAACACTATTTGAGTGTCAGGCGTGTGGCTTTCAGACACCACGATGGATGGGGAAATGCCCCTCCTGTAATGAGTGGGAGAGTTTGGTAGAACTTAGCACAGAGCAGATCAAGTTTCTCAAAGACTCTTCAGGTATCACCGCTGCACCCACAGGAAAAGCTAAGCCTATTACCGATATCGATGAGGACCATCTCGTCCGCTTCAGCTCTGGTAGCAGAGAGCTGGATCTGGTGTTGGGTGGCGGCATTGTGCCAGGATCGCTGACGCTGATCGGCGGTAGTCCAGGGATCGGAAAATCCACACTGCTGCTCAAAATAGCCGGCAATCTGGCAGCCGCCAACCAAAAAGTCCTCTATGTATCCGGAGAGGAATCTGCCGGACAGATCAAACTGCGCGCCAACCGCCTGGAAGCCAACCACAAAAATCTTTACCTGCTTCCAGAGATTCAGCTCAGTACTGTGCTGACAGAGATTCACAGTAAAGCCTATGGTTTTATCGTCATTGACTCCATTCAGACACTCTATTCGGAGGAGACCCCTTCAGCTCCCGGCTCCGTGACACAGGTACGCACGATCACTTTTGAGCTCATGCGTATCGCCAAAAGTCTGCAGATACCCATTTTCATCATCGGGCATATCACCAAAGACGGCTCCATCGCAGGCCCCAGGGTACTGGAGCATATGGTGGACATCGTGCTCTACTTTGAGGGAGACAGCAACTCGGAACTTCGACTGCTTCGTGGCTTCAAGAACCGTTTTGGCTCCACCAATGAAGTCGGTATCTTTGAGATGAACAAAAGCGGACTCAATGACGCCAAAAGTATGGCAGGCAGGTTTTTTGACAAAGAGAAACTTCAGTCTGGCTCTGCATTAACCGTCATCATGGAGGGGAGTCGCCCCATCATCATCGAGGTACAGGCACTTGTCGCAGAGTCTTACGGACATGCCAAGCGCAGCTCTACAGGGTTTGACAACAACCGTCTCAATATGCTTCTGGCACTGCTGGAGAAAAAACTTGATCTTCCTCTGGGTACCCATGATGTCTTTATCAATATCTCAGGCGGCATCAAGATCACCGAACCCTCTGCCGATCTGGCGATCATTGCAGCCATACTCAGCAGCTACAGGGACAGGGAGCTCAGTGCCGAGACGCTCTTCTTGGGTGAGGTGAGCCTGACTGGAGAGGTACGGGAAGTGTCCGGTCTTGCCCAAAGGCTCAAAGAAATAGAGACGCAGGGATTCAAAAAGGCTATCGTCCCTGCCAAACCTTTGGAGCAGAGTAGCATCAAATGTTTTGTCGCAGACGAAGTCTCCAAAGTCGTAGAGTGGATATTTATCTAATTCTGCTACACTACCTGCATGAAAGTAGGAACAGATATTATCGAGATAACGCGTATCGAACAGGCACTCGACAGGCATGGCGATATGTTTAAGAAAAGGTTTCTCAACGACAGTGAAATTACACTTGCCGACAAGACAGAATCACTGGCAGGATTCTGGGCAGCCAAAGAGGCTATTTCCAAAGCCCTTGGCTGCGGTATTGGATCCCGCTTGGGTTTTCACGATATCCATATTGCCAAGGATCCGCGTGGGGCACCCTACTTTACCCTTAGTGAGCAGGCAGCAACCCTACACCCTATCCAGGAGTCCTCACTCTCCATCAGTCATGACGGAGGATTTGCTATTGCAGTCGTGATCATTCTTTTGCGAGAAAAAAAGAGTAGACCAAACATTCCCTAAAGGCTATCTCCATCCGTCAAAAGATACACTGAGCACAGCACAATCAGATATTAAGCAAGATCATGTAAAATACAGGCACTAAGCACAGAAGGACATAAATGAGAGTGATTGGATATGGATTATTAATACTATTGCTGGCGAGTGGGTGTGTGCGTCGCGTGCATCATATTCCCCTGGAATCTGCTGTTGATCAAAACGACACAAACATTACCGGCACACTCTATGACACCACACAGACCGAGAACAAATACAAACTCAAACCAGAGCCCTACAGTGTAGGATCCAAACAGAAAGATCCCGAACTCCTGGGACCGCAAAGAACTGTCCAAGAATCCGGCCAGCCCGCCAAAACCCCTACTTCGGCTCCGAAACTCCAAACCAATATGAGCAAAAGTGAGTGTATCTCTTTGATAGGTCAGACAAAATTTGAGCGCTACAGCAAGCGCTTTGGTGGAGAAGCGGGTGCACTCAAGCGCTGTGCTA
>CAMZLC010000146.1 GCA_947311605.1 uncultured Sulfurovum sp. | reverse complement strand
TTTGTCTTTTGGATTATCTTCCTCGCTGCTGCTGCTATAGACGGCTATCTTGTTTTTGAGATGCTTAACCCTATCGGCTATTTTAGCCGCTTTATCACCTATGGTTGGAGTCTGGGTGCCGTGTGGATACTGGTCGTACTCACTATCGAGATATTCTACTCACGCAGAGCCTGGTGCACCTATATCTGTCCGGTAGGCACCACCTACAATATGCTAGGCTGGGTGGGTATGACCAAGGTCAAATGGGATATGAACAAATGTGACCACTGCGGTGCATGTCTCAATGCCTGTTTTGAAGAGCATGTATTGGAGTTCATCAAGCCAAAATATGACAAACAGAGAGCAGAAAAGGGTATCGAGACACAGCTGGTAGTAAACGGCGACTGCACCATGTGCGGCCGCTGCATGGATGTCTGCCATACCGATGCCTACAACTATGAATTTCGACTCAAGGATCTTGTCTAATGCTTGTAGATGCACAACATATCAACAAAACTTTTCTGGGCAGCAAAGTGCTCGACGCTGTCACACTGCAGATCGACAGCGGGGATCGTATCGCACTGATGGGATCCAATGGTGCCGGCAAGACCACACTAGTGCGTGCACTGCTGGGTTTCTATCACATCGACAGTGGCGATCTCTCTGTGCTGGGACACGATCCTGTCAAGGAGCGTGTGGAGGTACTGAAGCATATCAGCTTCATCCCGCAGCTCCCTCCGCCGGTAAGACTGAGTATCGAGGAGCTGATCAATTTCATAGGCAAGACTTCCGATCTCGATCCCAGGCAGATCATCAAGGAGGCTGCCAAGATGGATCTGGATATCGCCGAACACAAGAGCAAACCTTTTTACAAGCTCTCCGGCGGCATGAAGCAGAAGCTCCTCATCGCCATCGCCCTCTCGCGTCAGAGTGATCTGCTGATCTTTGATGAGCCCACTGCCAATCTCGACCCCAAAGGCAGAGAGCAGTTCTATCAACTGCTAAGCCTTATCCCCGAAGAGCGCTCTACGCTCTTCATCACACACAGGCTCGATGAGATCAAGGCACTAACCAACAGAATGATCTACATGGATCTGGGAAAGGTGGTAGAAGATGAGAAGATTTAGTATTTTTCTGCTGCTGACTCTCTCATTTTTTGTCAGCAGCGGCTGCCAAAAAAAAGCTGACAACACTCCCGCAGAAATGCACTGGGATCGCGATATGTGCGTGCGCTGCGCCATGGCAATCAGTGAACGCAAATACGCTGTGCAAATCGTCGATCCCAGCACATACAAGCACTATAAATTTGACGATATTGGCTGTGCGGTGCTTTGGCTGAATGAAGAGCAGATCCCCTGGAAAAAGCAGGCAATCATCTGGATCATTGATGCCAAGACCGGCAAGTGGATCGATGCACGCAGTGCCATCTACGCGGATGACTCTATCACCCCTATGGCCTTTGGCTTTGCTGCCTATACCAAAGAGACACTGCCTGCCGGTCATCATACTGTCGACTTCAAAGAGGTAGCCCGCAAAATTCCCTTGATCGAAAAAGCCAATACCCAAAAAGTAACAGGAGCTATACAGTGAAAAATCTTCTTCAAGTTGCCTATCTGGATATCAGAGAGTCTCTGCGTTCCAAATGGTTCATTGTCTACACATTGGTCTTTGGCGGTCTGATGGCACTCTTTTTTATCACCGGTGTTTCCGATTCAGTCGTAATGGGGTTTACGGGCTTAAGTAGAATGCTACTGATCTTTATACAGGTAACTATTATTATCCTGCCGATCTTTATTCTCATCACTACGGTCAAATCCATTTCCGGAGACAGAGAGAGCAATGTCTTGGAGTATATGCTCTCCTTCCCCGTCTCGCTCAAGGACTACTACTGGGGTAAGATGCTGGGTCGCTTTGTGACAGTGTTTTTGCCGGTGCTGCTGGCACTGCTGCTTGGTGTGGCGTTTGGACTCTTCAAGGGGGGTGCTATGCCGTGGAAGATGGTATTTCTCTACACTGCCCTGCTCTTTTCGCTGAGTTTTCTGTTCTTGGGGCTTGCCTTTCTCCTCTCCACAGTGCTCAAGTCTACAGACATGGCTCTTGGTGCCTCTTTTGTGGTCTGGATACTGCTGCTGGGCTTTATCGACATAGCCCTGATGGGACTGATGCTCCAGGGCAGGGTCAGTGACAGCCTGATCGTCACCATTGCCATGCTCAACCCCATTGAGGTCTTCCGCATCGGTGCGATTTCACTCTTCGACCCTGAGCTCACCGTCATAGGTCCTGTTGCCTACTACCTGCTCGATACGCTCGGACAGACCGCACTGATGGTCTATGCCTTTGTTTACCCTATCGTGCTAGGATTACTCCTCTCGCTGCTGGGGTATATAGTATTTAAAAAGAAAGATCTATTATAGGAGAATCGATGAAAAAACATCTACTGATCATAACACTGCTTGCTACAGGGCTTTTCGCACAAAGCCCCACACCCTTCACCGGTAAGATCACCCAGCTTGAGGCCAAGCTTGATCCTGTCTATGCGATCAAACTGAGCAAGTTTCCAAAATGGCACTGTGAAGCTGCACTCAAGAATGGTACCAAGGCTGAGTTCATCTCTGTCAAATCGATGATGCAGGTCTTTTTCCACCAGGAGTATTTCAGAAAACATGGACTGCTTACCGGAAAGATCCAACAGCTCTTTGTCTACGACTATCTCAATGGACGCAAGATAGAAGCAGACAAGGCGGTCTATCTGTTTGGCAGCAGCATAGTAGGTCCCCATGGGGATGATCTTATACCTTTCGAGAGTGAATCCAATGCCAAACTCTTCCAGATGAAGAACGGCGGCACCAAGATACTCCCATTTGCCAAGCTCACCAAGGGCTTGATCCGATATCTTGATATGTAAAGGAGAAGATATGAAGCACCCTGCCTCCATAGATGAAGAGATAGAGCTCAAAAACAATGTCTACATAGAGAGCGATACCGATCTCAAAGGCATCATCACCTATGCCAATGATTACTTTGCCGAGATATCAGGCTATGCACCAGAAGAGCTCATAGGTCAGCCCCACTCCATCGTCCGCCACCCCGATATGCCAAAGATCCTCTTCAAAATACTCTGGGAGAGGCTTCAAAGCGGCCACAACTTTATCGCAGCTGTCAAAAATCTCGCCAAAGACGGACGCTACTACTGGGTATTTACCGATTTTGAGCCGATCAAGGATGACGCCGGCAAAACCGTAGGATACAAAGCCGCCCGAAAAAAGATCTCCAAACATGTCACGCAAACACTCGATCCGCTCTACAAAAAGCTGACGGCACTGGAGCAGAAGGGAGGCATGGAGGCCAGCGAAGCCTATCTCAATGAGGCTCTCTCCTCACACGGTATCGAGTCTGTCGATACGCTGCTTGAAGAGATACACAAGCTCTACTAAGGAAAGTCCATGAAAGTCACCCTGCTCCTCACCGCATTGCTGCTTGCCTCCGCTTCGGCAAAGACCCCCTCCAAGGTCAAACTCCAAAACCAGGAGGTGGTGCGTCAGGCTGCCGCTTCACTCTCCGCCAGCCTGCCCAAACGCATAGATGCCTACACGCAGCTCACAGCTATCACCCCAAAGGGGCAGACGCTGCAATACACCTTTGCACTAAAAACCCTGCAGAGCGATGCTCTGATCCTCAAAAGAGCAGACGAGACCATGATCCCGCGCATCAAGAGAAATATTTGCCGCAGCAACAGAAGATTCATAGAGAGCGACATCACCATTCGCTACAGCTATATCCGCTCCAAAAGCAGCAAGCCTCTCTTCAGTATAGATGTCAACCGCTCCGTTTGCGACTATCCGCCGGAATGATACTGGAAAATATGCTATAGTCTTATTAGCCGAACAGGATTGATATATTTTGAATTTTTGGTCGCTTCAAAGATCAGTTTTCGTTTTACTTTTCCGATCACAGCACCTTTTTTTACCCTGCTTCCTACCTTGATAAGCGGGGAGATATGGGAAAGTCCAGCATAGACTGTATGCATTGCGCCACCGTGTGCCACCACGATGACTCTGCCCAACATACTATTCTGACCGGCGAAAACCACCTTGCCATTAAGTACATTGTGCACTTTGGCATCTCGAGAGGGTGCCCTGAGGGTTACAGACTCATTAAATATCTTCATTTTATAGATAGGATCTATATAGGTACCGAAACTCTTGACGACCCTTGCACGCTTGAGTGGAGAGATCGTCTTTCTGCCACGATAGCGATAGATTTTGTTTTTATGATAGGAGCTTCCTACCTGTTTTACATTTTCGCTGCTGGCAAAAGATTTGGCAGCAACATGCCCTTCAGCACCACTGTCTCTAGCTGCTGTTCTGGCTGAGGCTCTACGGTTCATCTCTGCCTCTCTGGCTTTTTCCAGTGCCCTCTCCTTGGATATTTCTTCCTTCCGGATAATGTTGAGTTTTGCCAATGTTGCACGTATCATGGACTGCTTTTTCATGAGCTCTTTGATATTTTTACGATACGCTGCCTCATCTTTTGCCAATGTTTCAAGCAGCTTCTCTTTCTCAGACTTCTTCTTGATGTAGGCTTTTCTTTTTTTGCTTATTTTGGAAATACTTCGCTTGATTTTTTTCTGGTACCCTTGTACCTCTTTTTTCTTTGTCAGGCTCTTATTTATCTGAGATTTTAATGCCTTGAGATCCTGCGTATTCTTTTCTTTATAGGTTTCATAAATCTCACGCATGACTACGGAATCTACTGTCTTCTTCTCTATTTTATCCATAACGATCATCAGAGAAAACTGGTCGATCAGCAGGGCAACAAAGTGTGCATTTTGCTTTTTGATCGTCTTGTCCAGCGTCTGTATTTTTCCCTGAAAGAGATCGATCTTTTTGTTGGCAACTGTGTATTTCTCCTCGTTGAGCTCTTTGTCTTTTGCCAACTTCTTTAGTATTTTAGCCAATTTTCTGTTCTCTTTTTCTGCTTTGAGAATCGATTTTGCTATTTTGGAGAGTTGCTTATTGAGCTGATTCTGTGTTTTTCCTGTCTGTGTGAGATCCTTTTTGGTCGAGTAAATACGGCTTGTGGTTGACCCCTGATTGCTGTCCCACAAATGCTTGATATTTGGTTGCTTAGCTGCATGGGCCAGTACCATAGAAAGACAAAAAACCCATACCGGCCTCATCAAAGCTTGCGCTCCTTGCTGCCTATTACCACTATGATCACGGAAGTGATCACAATCGACATCGCTATTCCCCCCAGTATAGCAATATCCTCATAGGCAAAGAGCAGTGCCTCTTTCTGCATCAGCAGATCAATATGGCTCTGCTTGATCCACACAAAGCGCAAAAAGGCGAAGAGTCCACTGGTCAGCACCGTAGCAATCAAGGCATCAATCATAGCCCTCTTGAAGAGAATCCCACTTCTGAGCATCGTAGAAGCACCAAATATCTCCATCACCTGCATCCGTTCTCTGTGCGAAAATTGCCAGATCTCCATCTGTTTGATCACCAAAAAGAGGCTGGTAAAGGTCATGAATCCCACAAATGTCCAAAGTACGACTTTGATGAATATAAAAAGGTGATAGCTGGAATTATGGCTCTTTCCAAACGTTTCTACTTTTTCAATGCCTTCAGAAGCTACCAGCGCGTGCTTAATCTTGTCGATCTCCTGGACATCCAAATAGCGCCCAAAATGTATTGTATAGAAATGAGGAAGTGCCTGCATAATATCTTCCGCTGAAATACCAGACATCCCTTGAGCCATCTCCTGGACGATCGTGCGTTTTTCTATACGGCTCATACTGCTGATACGTCGGTCAAGCTGCTGGAAGCCTGAGAGTTTCATAGGGGTGTTTGCCAGTACCAACATTGAGTAATCTGCCTTGAGATCCTTCTCGTAATCTCTGCTCATGCGGTCAAATACCATAGAGGACTCAATACCAAGCAGAATGGCAAGCATCGGAAAGATAAACATAATATGCTCTTTAATGTACTTCATAGATACCCTTGTTTTCGATAATAAGATGTCTATAGGGGATGCTAAAGATATTGGGGATCCTATGTGTGACGACCACCACTGTCGCATCCAGCTGCTCGTTGGCATTTTCCATCAGATCCCAGATCACATTGGAGGAGTACTCATCTAGGTTTCCCGTAGGTTCATCTGCCAGGATCAGCGTAGGGTTTTTTGCCAGGGCTCTCGCCACCCCTATACGCTGCTGCTCGCCACCGCTTAGCTCCAGAGGAAGCCTGTCCGCATGCTCTGAAAGCTTCACATGCTTGAGCAATCGCTTGGCCTGAGTCTCCTGCACATCCGCATTGTACCCGGCAATGACCAGCGGCAGCACCACATTTTTTGCCACAGACCACTCATTGATCAATTTGTAGTCCTGAAAAATGATCCCAAAATGGGTACGGAGCTCCTGAAGCTTCTTCTTGCTGATCTTGCCCATATCCTGTGCCCCGACCAACAAATTGCCGCTTTTGGGCCGAAGCTGGCCATAGAAAGACCTCAAGAGGGTAGATTTTCCACTACCGCTGGGGCCGGTGATAAACACAAAATCACCTTTTTTGATCTTGAAGTTGGCATTCTTGATGATGTCTGCATCATTGTTTCCATACCCCAATGTCAGATGTGACGCCGAAATAATATTAGCCATAGAGATATTCTCCTATCTGTTGATGTGCACGGTAGTTGGTCTCTGTCTTGACCGGATCTTGCGGATAGTAGCGCGCGGCTCCCCCCTGCAGCAGGAGATACTTATGCTCCGGTCTGTCAAAGCTGCCAAAAGAGACTTTCACCAGGAGTCCTTTTTCGCTCTGCATCATAAAACACTTCTCGAAATGAATGAAAAATCCATCATACACAGCACTCTTGGTTGGAAATCGCTCTGCTGAAGGTGTTTTCAGCTTTTGGGCATCAAAGTCAAAATCAAAATCTATCACTTTGCACTCCGAGAAATTTTCACAGACAACTGTCACGGTATAGATATCCTTCTCCTGTGCTCTCCAGCGATCCTCATATTTGCTGGTGATCGCTATCTCACTATTTTTCTCGACGGTGAAATGGGCCTTGGGGGCAGCACTGAATGTCTCCAGTGCATAGCGATAATAGTTGTCACTGTCAGTTCTTAGTTCTAGCCTGCCTTGCGGCACCAATACCCGTAGAGACTCCTGTAAAAAACGCTCACTGATGACCCTACGGTGTGGTTTTTTGTCCCAGGGTACCGGAAAGTGTACATAGATATCACTGCAGCTGTTTGACGGCATCATCTCCAGCAGCAGCCTTGCGTCATAATTGACTATCCAGATATTCTCAATCCCCTGAAGGGCTATCTGCTTGAGCACCTGCTGGGCAGAGGGTGTATGTATCTCTATACCGATAAACAGCGTATCCGGATGCTGTACAGCCTGATAGAGGAGGTGCCTTCCGCTGCCAAACCCCACTTCGATAGCGATCTTCTCTCTGCTGAATACCGGTGCTTCAAAATCTCTGATCCTTTTGTTGGCAGTCTCGGCCAAAGCATGCTTCTCGGATGAGAGCGCGATATTGGCGTGCACAATGGTCAATCCCAACAGCTCCGCAAACAGTGCCAGTGCCCGTTTGATCCTATTGACATCCAGCGGCCTACTAATACTATCCGGCTTGATGAGATAACTCTCTGCACGTTTTTTGATCTGTAGCACAAAGGTCTCCCCTTCGTAGTGCAGACCTATCAACTCCTCATGCTTCCCCTCACAAGCTCTTTGGGAGAGTGCCCTGAAGACAAACCGGTCATCTTTCACGAGGAGCGCGTCGATGCTGTGGGTTTCGAATGGCTTGACCTTTATATGTGGCACTGTCTATACGCTCCTACTGTACTTTGATCGTGGAAGCTTCACCAGGCAACGCTCTGACCCCGGAGCTGCTACGCGCTACAACGCGATAGCTGTAGGTATAGCCGATAGCTGCTGATTTATCGATATACTCCGGCATGAGCCTGCCTCTGACCGTGGCGAGATATTTCCATTTTCCGCCCTGGACTTTTCTTTCGATGATATACCCGGAGATCTCTGGACTGGGATGAGGATTCCACAGTACCTTGACCACACCGGTATCACGGTTGTAGGTCTTGATAAAGCCCACTGCTTCAAATGCCTCTTGTGTCTTTACTTTGATCACCGAGCCGGGCAGCGACTCTTTGAGGAGGCCGTAGGTGGTAAAGGTGTACTGATAGGTCTGATTAGGGGCGATGTTTCTGTCCACAAAATGGGTGGCGTATCTGTCATCGATGCTAGCGATTTTGGTATATCTCTGATCTTTGGTATGTTGCGGGATCGCCCTATAGACCTTGATGCCCTTGACCCTACTGTCCTTAATCGCCGGCCACTCGAATCCTACACTGCTCTTGCCTACAATATATTTGATTTGTGTGATTTTTTCCAGCGTTTTGTCGCTGCCTATCGCCAGTATTCCCTGGGTGGCACACCCACTAAGCAGTGCCGTCAAGAGGAGTAAAGCAATGCTTGAACTGTATCGGTTGAATCTTTTCATCTATCTCTCCTTTATCGAAATGTTGTGTGATATATCTCTGCATATCTTCAAAAATCGGTGCGACAATCTCCAATTTCTTGTGTGTAGATGGATGGGTCAGGTAGAGCATGTAGGCATGAAGATAAACTCTGGGAATTTTACCTTTTTTGCTCTTAAAGCCATACAATACGTCACCCAAAATATGTCGTCCGAGACTCTCCAGGTGCACCCTGATCTGATGGGTTCTTCCCGTATAGAGCTTCGCTGCGATCAGTGCCACCTGATTGCTGCCTTCTGCAATACGGACAAAATCTGTTTTGGCTTCTCTACCGCCCTCAACCACTGCCATTTTCAGCCTGTTGTGAGGATTTCTGGATATCGGCGCATTCACCCGCTTGTTCTCTTTGAGCGGCAGATCGATCAGTGCGAGATAGTAGCGCCCCATACTTTTATCTTGGAGCTGATTGCTGAGAGCCTGATGCGCAGCATTGTTCTTGGCGATCACCAGTGCTCCAGTAGTCTCTTTGTCTATGCGATGCACGATACCGTGACGCTCCTCACCTGAGATCGTAGAGAGCGAGATCCCTTTCTGTATCAGCCAGTCCACCAGTGTTGCCTCTTTGACAGAGGGTGCCGGATGCACCACCAGTCCGCTTGGCTTGTTGACCACTAGCAGGTCATCATCCTCATAGAGAATCTCGATATCAAAATCAACTGCTACAGGCTCTTTTGTAGAAGCCTGACGAAACCGATATCTGACCCTGCTGCCCTCTGTCAGCTTAAGACTTGGCTTTGTTACGATGGTGTTTTCCACTGCCACCAAGCCTTCACGGATCAGTTTTTCTATCTGGTTTCGGCTTTGTCCCAGTTGCACAGCGAGCAGTTTATCCAGCCTGCCCTCCTCTGAAATGGTCAACTCATGATATGGCACTACATTCCTTTAGAAAAGCTTCTTGAATTATTACTTTATCCAAAAAATGGTTAAGTATATATTAAAAAATATAACAATTG
>CAMZLC010000145.1 GCA_947311605.1 uncultured Sulfurovum sp. | reverse complement strand
CGTGCTGTTTACAGGCTCGGCATTTGCTACGCAATTCATCACGATCGGTACAGGCGGTGGCACCGGAACCTATTATCCAACCGGCGGTGCGATCTGTCGTATGATGAACAAGAACAAGAAACAGACGGGTATCCGATGTTCTGTTGAGTCTACCGGTGGTTCTGTCTACAATGTCAACACCATCAATGCCAATGAGCTTGACTTTGGTATCGCACAGAGTGACACAGCCTATCAGGCCTATAACGGAGAGGGGAAATTCAAAGGCAAAGCGATCAAAGGACTCAGATCTGTCATCGCGATCTATCCCGAGCTTTTGGCATTTGTTGTTAATAAAGACTCAGGTATCAAGACATTGACAGACATCAAGGGCAAGAAGGTCAATATCGATGTCGCCGGATCAGGCACCAGAATGACCACAGAGATCGTACTCAAAGCATTTGGCATCAAGCTCTCTGATCTGGCACTTGCCAACGAGCTCAAGTCATCCGAAGGTCCCACCATGCTCAAAGACCACAAAATCGACGGATACTTTGGTGTCTTTGGTCACCCAACAGCCAACATCAAAGATGCAGCCAACTCCGTAGATATCAATCTTGTGCCTATTGATGGCAAACCTATCGATGATTTGGTTGCAAAATATTCTTATTATGCCAAGGGTGTCATCTCTGGTACATTCTACAAAGGCGTAGAGCATGACACACCAAGTATCGGTGTCAAAGCAGTACTTTGTACCAAAGACAGCATTGACGAGAAGGTAGTCTATACACTGACAAAAACCATACTCGATAATTTTGAAGCATTCAAAAAACTTCACCCTGCTTATAAAACCATTACCAAGAAGTCACTGCTAGATGGTCTCGCTGTGCCTCAGCATCCAGGTGCAGTCAAGGCATTCAAAGAGGCTGGTCTTCTCTAAGAAGCCCGCCACAGCAAACTAAAAAGGCTTACTCATGAAAGAGAACAAAACGACTCAGGATCTAGATATCATGAGTCCAGAAGAAGAAGAGAAGCTGATAGAGCAATTCGAGGGTCAACGCACCCTCGAAGAGGGTACTTGGCAACATAGATTGATCATCGTTATCGCATTTTTGTGGTCGGCCTTTCAAATCTATGTTGTCATACATCCTATCAACAGCGTATTTGTCCGCTCCATCCATCTCTCCTTCGCTTTGGCACTTGCATTTGCCATGTACCCCATGTTCAAATCTCCCAAAACCATGACCACCATCCCTTGGTACAATTTTCTCATTGCCCCCTCTGCGATCGTTACGGCACTCTATATTATATTTGCCTATGATGCGCTCAATGCCAGAAGCGGTGCCTGGGAACCTCTCGATGTGTTCATGGGCGTGGCGGGCATCATTCTGCTCCTCAAAGCAGCCAGAAGAGCCTTGGGCTTGGCACTCCCTGTCATTGCAGTGGTATTCCTGCTCTATGACTATCTGGGATCCTATATGCCTGATCTCATTGCACACAAAGGCGCCAGCATCAACAAGATTATCGGACAGATGTATTTGACCACCGAAGGTATCTTCGGTGTACCGCTTGGCGTATCCGCCAGCTTTGTCTTCCTCTTTGTACTCTTTGGTGCACTGCTGGATCGTGCGGGTGCAGGAGAGTACTTCATCGATATGGCCTACAACCTGCTGGGCAAATATGACGGGGGACCGGCCAAGGCCTCTGTCGCAGCGTCAGGATTGATGGGGATCATTTCAGGCAGCTCTATCGCCAATACTGTAACCACCGGTACCTTTACGATCCCGCTAATGAAGAGACTAGGATTTCCTGCCCACAAAGCAGGTGCCGTTGAGGTTGCCTCCTCGGTCAACGGTCAGCTCATGCCTCCTATTATGGGTGCAGCAGCCTTCATCATCGCGGAGTTTTTGGGTCTGGGCTATACCGAAGTCGTCAAAGCGGCCTTTGTACCTGCATTTACCAGTTATTTTGCGCTCTTCTATATCGTGCATCTAGAGGCAAAAAAACTGGGTATCAAGGGAGAAGATCCAAGCAATCTCAAAAAAGTGTATCCTATTTTTATCAAAGGAATCCACTTTATTGTACCGATCTTCTTCCTCATCTATACCCTGCTGGTACTCAAGCAGTCTGCCCAGTCTGCTGCCTTCAACGCCATTGAACTTATGGTGCTTATCATGGTGGTGCAGCATCCATTTACCGCTCTGCTCAACAAAGAACCGGTCACCAAAGAGGTGTTACTGCGGGGCTTTGCCGACATCGGCAACGGCATGGTCAATGGTGCCAAGAACATGGTGCCTATCGCCATCGCTACCGGTGTAGCTGGTATCGTGGTCGGCTCAGTGACACTCACTGGGATCGGGCTGATCCTCGCTGATGTCATCGACCAGCTCTCCAATGGAAACATTGTTCTGGTACTTGTACTGACAGCGGTGGTTTCCTTGATTTTGGGTATGGGACTTCCCACCACGGCGAACTATATCGTCATGGCGGCACTGACTGCGCCCGTCATCATGCAACTGGCGGCTGACAATGGCTATGTGATCCCTGCGATTGCGGCACATATGTTTGTCTTCTATTTTGGTATCTTGGCGGATGACACGCCGCCCGTGGGTATGGCGGCCTATGCCGCAGCCGGGATCGCCAAAGCCGATCCCATCAAAACAGGTCTTCAGGGATTCATGTATGATATCCGTACTGCCATCTTGCCATTCATGTTCTTCTTCAACAACAAGTTGCTGCTGATCGAGAGCGTCAATGCTGCAGACCCCAATGACCCTGCAGGCTGGGTATGGATCACCAATCCAGTGGAGATAGTCGGCATCTTTGCCTTCGCGGTACTGGGCATGTTTGCCTTTACCTCGGCGGTACAAGGCTTCTATCTGACCAAGGTCAATCCGCTGGAGCGGATACTCTATCTACTGGTCATTCCGTTTGCATTTTTGCCGGATATGATGGCAGACAAGCTACATCTTGGCTCCTCCTATATCTCCTGGGCTATTGCCTTTGGCATCTACGCACTCGTGCATGTCATGCAGAAAGCACATATCAGGAAGTATGGTGTCTATGTACCTACAAAAGTAGGCTTCAGGCACTAATACACCGTGTGCACCTCCACGGGGGTGTACACCTATCCATTATTCCCTCCTTTTTATCCCCAATACATAGTTTTGGTTGAATGCAGAATGATCCTACATTATGCTACAATACCGCACCAACTTATGGAGCTTAGCGTGCAAAAAAACAGACTCACGGGTCATCTCTTTACCTTCATCACCATTGTCATCTGGAGTGTGGCATTTGTCAGCAACAAAGCCCTACTCGCCTATATCAGCCCTATCGAGAATATGATATTGCGCTTTTCACTGGGTTACCTGCTCCTCATGCTGCTCTATCCCAGATGGCAACTTCCCCATTCGCTCAGGGATGAGCTTTTCTTTGTCTTGCTTGGCTTTTTGGGTATCTTTGTCTATTTTCTCTTGGAGAATTTTGCGCTCTCCTACACGCAGGCCACCAATGTGGGGCTCTATATGGGGGCTATCCCCATCCTCACAGCACTCCTTGCACATGTGATCACCCAGGATGAACGTCTCTCGGCCAATCTGCTGGTAGGATTCATCGTTGCTATGGGTGGTATAGGGCTGGTACTGCTGGAAGGCGTGGGATTTGAGCTGAGACTCAAGGGAGACCTGCTGGCGCTCGCTGCAGCAGCTGTCTTTGCACTCTATTCTGTCATCCTGACGCGTGCGCCCAAATCCTATCACTATATGGTCATCACACGCAGAAGCTTCTTTTATGGAGTGATCATGATGCTGATCTATTATCTCCTCAGCGGCAGGACTTTTGATCTGCAGGCTCTCGGCCATCCTGTTGTCTGGACCAACCTGCTCTATCTTGGTATACTCTCTTCCGGACTTGCGTTTATCCTCTGGCACAAGGGCATCGAGCAGATAGGTTCAGTGAGTGCCAGCAACTATATCTATCTTGTGCCCCTTATTACGGCCATTACCGGTGTGGTCGTACTGGACGAAGTACTGACGCTGCGCATGGTCATTGGTGGCATATTGATTTTGCTTGGGCTCTATCTCGCACAACGAAAATAGGTTAATCCTTGACGATATGCCCTACAAATTTGGACCTATTGTTGAGTATCTCTCCGCCCTTGCGAAATCCTAACCCACAGGATTCATAGGCGTAGAAAACCCCTGCCTGATAATAGGCACCCTCACCGTCTCTGGGCAGTGCGGT
>CAMZLC010000144.1 GCA_947311605.1 uncultured Sulfurovum sp. | reverse complement strand
TGTTCCATGCCGCCAAAAAGGGTGTTCTGTCAGTCTGGCTACGATGTGAGGTATAGGCGGTAGCTGTGACACTCAACTTGTGCTTGAGCCCCTTGGAGAGCTTGAGAAACCTTGCTCTTTCCGCTTTTTTCAGTGCGATGCGCGCCAAGCGTTCACGCTCTCTTTTCTTTTTGAGCGCAGCTTTTCGCTTCCGCTCCTCTACGCGTTTGAGCTCTACCAGCTTCCAGGGCAGAGGCAGCACCAGTATCTGCCCTACATGAATCACGGACTTTTTTCGGACCTTGTTGTATTTTTTCAAATCGCTGAGCTTGGCACCGAAATGTCTGGCTATCCTGGAAAGAGTATCTCCTTTTTTGACGATATACGTTGCATTATCGATGGCATCGGTATCCTCTTGCGAGAGAGGAATGCGCAATTTCTGCCCCGCTTTGAGCGCAGCACCCTTATGTAGTTGATTTATCCCAATCAAGCCCCTTGCTTCTACACCAAATCTCTTAGCAATACCCAGCAGGGAGTCACCTTTTTTCACCCTATAGACTGCATACTCAGCTCGAGGATTTTCTCCGGCACCTTTCTGTTTAATTTTTGGAGAAACAGGTGCTTCTACCGGCAAGATGACCTCTCCGGGGGATTGGGTCTCATCGTCTGTATTCTTTTTGACCGTGCTTGTTGCTGCAGCAATAGGTTTTGTGGCAGGAACCAGTACCACTGTTTTTTGGGGTGTGTAGGGCTTGGGTTTGCTGGAGGTTTGCTCTGGATTTTTCTCTGCTTTCTTCTGTATCCCTCTCTCTGCCTGTTGCCCTTTTTTTTTCTCTAATCTACTATAAAACCTCTCTTCGCGTCTGATATATTTGAAGACCAGATTGTGCAGTGTCATCCCATTTTTCACCCTGATTTTCTCTTCCAAGGATGTCTTTTTATCTGTGACTGGTCTGCGTCTCAAGGATGCTCTACCTTTTTTCAGTTGGGTGATCTTCATAAACAAGGTATCGTAGGGATCACATTGTGTCGTGTCTTGCTTCATTGCACGACAAGAGGGTATCTCTGCCGTCACTGCTGTCGCTACAATAGCTATCAAAAAAAGTGTGTGCTGAAAAAATGTCATTAACTAATACCGTCTCCCCCCCCTTTTTTTTTATAAAAACGACAGCATCTCCTCCTTTATCTTCTCTTTTTCAACTACCTTGTCATGGATGACTCGTTTGGAAAAAAGTGCTTTGATCATGGGCGGTATTTTCAGTCCTGTTTCCTGGGATATCTTCTCCAGTGCCTCCAGATCACTCTCCGCCTCTATCTGCAGTGCCTCCGCTACGCTCATGCTGAACTTTGTCCACTCTGCCGTGGAGCAGAGTATCGCAGGCAGGGGCTCGCTTCTGAGTTCCCTGTAGGCCTTGATGCAGGTTGCCGTATGCGGATCCATGATATAGCCTTTGTCGGCATAATCCGCCATAAACGCCAGTCCCTCTGCATCACTGCTGTCTATGGCATCAAAATCTTCTCTCAATGAAGCCAACTCTTCAGCGCTGAGGCGATAGAGATGCTTCTCTTCGAGATCCTGCATCATCTCTCTGGTTCTCTCGCTGCCAAACTTGTCAAACAGCACGCGTTCGACATTCGAACTCTTCAGGATATCCATAGCAGGGGAGCGCGTCAACACCAATGCCCTGTCTCTGATATCATACTCTCCCTTGTTGATCAGATCTGTCAGAATATTGTTGGTATTGGAAGCGATCAGTATCTTCTCTACCGGCAATCCCGCTTTTTTGGCATAGTAGGCACCCAGAGCATTGCCGAAATTACCGCTGGGAACGATCAGGTAGACCTTTTCTCCTAGTGCGATATCATCCCGTCTGACCAACTCCAGATAGCCGTAAAGATGGTAGATAATCTGGAAAATAATTCTGCCAAAATTGACAGAGTTTGCTGCAGAGAGTTTGATCCCCTTGGCCTGCAGCTCTGCCTTGAAGGTCTCGGAGGAGAGGAGTGTTTTGAGGGCATGCTGGGTATCGTCAAAATTGCCTTTGACACCGATGACTTTCAGGTTTGCTGCATCCTCGGTGACCATCTGCAGTCGCTGCACATCCGAAGTGCCGCCATCAGGATAGAGGCAGGCCACTCTGATATTGGGTCTATTTTTAAATGTCTCCAACGTCGCCGGCCCCGTGTCTCCGCTGGTGGCTGCCATGATCAGATACTCTTCCCCGCGCTGTGCCGCCAGGGCAGAGAGGATCACGCCAAAAGGCTGAAGCGCCATATCCTTGAATGCGCGTGTAGGACCATGATAGAGTTCTGTGACAAAACAGTCCTCTTCTATGCTCTTTACAGGCGCGGGATTGTTCGCATCATCGAAACTGTCATAGCAGTTCAGCGCCTCCCAGAGGAGCGCATCCTCAATATCGATCTCAAACTTTTTAAGAAGCTCAAAGGCCAGTGTTTTATAGTCACTATTAATGGCGTCTGCCAAAAACTCTATGCCCATATCAGGTAGAGATTCTGGCACATAAAGTCCACCAAAACTAGCACTTGGATTCAAGATGGCATCAGAAAAATTGACATGTGATGCCCGCTTTCCGTCATTGCCCCGTGTCTCAATAAATTGCATACTCTCACCTGTATTTGTAATTTAGGGCTATAATTATAGCAAAAAACCCGACGGATGGGCTAAAGCAGAGCATAATGGTTTGGCTTTATAGCTCGATACAGGTACCGACACCACGACTAGTTAAAATCTCAAGTAGCAGAGAGTGCTCTAGTCTACCATCGATAATATGGGCTTTTTTGACACCTCCCCGTACGGCCTCCATGCAGGCATCCACCTTGGGAACCATCCCCCCATGGATCGTCCCATCTACCTTCAAGACTTCTGTCTGCTGCAGATCCAGCGTACGCAAAAGCGTCCCTTTCTTATCCAAAACACCCGGGGTATCGGTCAAAAAGACGATTTTTCTCGCATGGATCGCTGCTGCTATTTTGCTGGCTGCCAGATCTGCATTGATATTGTATCCTGGATGCCCTACCGTGCCGCCGCTAGCAATGGGTGCGATCACGGGCACAAAATGGTCTTCAATAATATTATCTAACAGGGTGGTGTCTACCGAAGAGATATCACCCGTGAAGCCAAACGCCCCGTCATGACGTGCGATCGCCTCCAGCAGGTTTCCGTCTTTTCCCGAGATGCCTACTGCTTTGGCTCCCTGGGAGTTCAGCAGTGCGACGATCTCTTTGTTGATCTCACCGCTGAGTACCATCTCTACGATACGCATCGCCTCCTTGCTGGTCACTCGCTGCCCCTCGACAAACTTGCTCTTGATGCCCAACTCCTCTAGCAGCTTGCTGATGCTTGCTCCTCCACCATGCACAACAACGGGTCGGATGCCTACAGTGTGCAACAGTACGATATCCTGTGCAAATTTTGCCTTGAGCTCCTCACTGCTCTGGGCAGAGCCGCCATACTTGATGACCACGGTATCATCTCGAAACTTTTTGATATAGGGAAGTGCCTCCAGCAGTGTCTGGATCACATCATGTTTTGCTTTCACTTTTTCCTCGCTTTTGTAGCCATCTTTCTATCTCCGGCATTATACTATCATTTAGCTCCAATTCCAGTTTCATAAGCGCAACAGGCAGCCTCCTGTCCGTGATTTTCACCCAATCTTTTTCTGTCATCAGTATCCTGTCCGCCTCATGTACCTCTAGCGATCTCCAAAGCTCCTCTGCAGAAAATAGCGCATGGTCAGGCTTGTAGATTTGGTACTTGACCCCCTCTGGAATATAAGGTTTTAGGCGCTCTGGATCTGCAATCGCAGTCGCAAGGATCATGCGCTCGCCCAGCTCCACATAGTGCACACATCGTACGAAGTCTTCCCCTTCTCTCAAGCGCATATCTGCCTGACTGCGGGTAGCAAAAAACTCTCGCATGGGGCCAGAGGGCAGTGGCAATCTATTGGGTAGCACGGCTGGCTCCAGCAGGATCTCAAACTTCCCTATCTCCACCCTGTTGAAGCCATCATCCAGCAGCAGAAGCTCTGCCCCCTGTCTGATTGCCAGAGCGATACCTGCACTGCGATCCTCTGCTACGATGACAGAGGCATGTGGCAAAGCACCTGCCATCAACATTGGCTCATCCCCACTCTCTTGGACTCCGACCAGTATCTCTCCCCTACGACTCACCTCCACGACACCCCTGCTCTGCCGTCCGTATCCCCGGGAGACGATCGTCACCTTCTGCTCAGAAAAATACTCTGCCAGTGCGATCACGAAGGGGGTCTTTCCACTCCCTCCGATCACGAGATTGCCTACAGAGATGATGGGCACGGGATACTGTTTTCTGCTGGTTACTTTGCGGCGCAGCCACATGCCTGTACCGTAGAGGAGTGACACGGACAGTAGTAGGAGTGACACCGCCCAGTGGTACCATCTCGGACGATAAAAGAGTGTCTCAAAAAAACGGGTCACCGACACGCTTTTGCCCCCAGCGACAACAGCTCTTCACAGGAAAATCCCGCTGCTTTGCGTGCCTGTATGTTCATGTGCGGCTTGTGGCGATGCAGGGCATAGCGGTCGAGTATCTCCCTGAATGTCTCTGTCGCATCCAGATCTCTTTGCGCACAGAGCCATCGAAACCAGCGATCTCCCTTGCGGACATGATCGATCTCCTCCCTCTCTATAATGTCCAGTGCGTCAATGATACAGGAAACCAGCGGGTCTTTCTTCTGATTACGCAGTTTTTTGACGATCTGTGGGCTGACATCCAGCCCGCCCGCCTCATAGTGTCTGGGGATGACCGCCATGCGATCGAGCACATCCTCTGTCGTATGCATACTGGCATCAAACAGCCCCTGGTGTACCGGTAGATTGCCATAGCGGTACCCCAGTGTCTCCAGTATCTCCTGTAGCATCCTGAAATGCCGCATTTCATCCTCTGCTACCGTCAGCCAGTCAGTTTTGTATGTCAGGGGCATCTGAGGGAAGCGATAGACTGCATCCAGCGCCAAGTCTATCGCCGAAAATTCGATATGGGTGATCGCGTGCACCAGCGTAGCAAGCCCCTCTGTGGTATCGAAATGTTTGCGTGCGGGCAGCTCTCTGGGGGGTACAATCCTGCAGAATGACGCATAGGAGGGGTTTGCAAAATGCATCGGCACGAAGCCCTCTTGGTGTGAGGGTGTATTTGTGTTACAATATGCCAAAAGTGTACGGCAACATTCCGCCTTGGTCTCGATATCAGGGCTCTGTAGTGCTGTCTCGATCGTGAGATAAAAATTCATAGGAGTATTATAACCCATGCAGATTAAATCCCGCCCCATGGGGGCATACCAGACCAACTGCTACATCGTCACTATCGAGGGAAAAGAGCTGATCATCGACCCCGGTATGGGCGCTGCTCCCTGGGTACTCTCCCAGGTCACACATCCCGTCGCTATCCTCAATACCCATGGGCATTTTGATCATGTCTGGAGCAATGCCGAGCTCAAAAAAGCGCTGAATGTGCCTCTCTACTGCCCAGACGAAGATCGCTTCATGCTCAAAGAGGACCCTTTCGGTCAGGGTACCCCAGTATCACACCCCGACTATAGCGTGCAGGGGGATGCGCTGCTGCATATTGGCGGGCTCCCTGTGCAATACCGCCATTTCCCAGGGCATACCCCCGGCAACTCCATCATAGAGATAGCGGACCACTGGTTCAGCGGAGACTTCCTCTTCCAGCAGAGTATCGGCAGATGGGATTTCCCCTACTCCAGCGGTACCGACATGATCCACAGCCTTCAAAAAGCGATGCAGATCAAAGGGGAATTTATCGTACATCCTGGACACGGAGGCGACACAAGCCTCTCTGCAGAACAAAAGATCATGCCCTTTTGGATAGAGCAGGTAAAGCAGACACTGTAGGAATACTATATCTAAACATTTCCTATCAAGGCATCAATAAGAGAACTTATATCCTCTGCGTCTCACCGTATGGATCACCTGAAAGCCCAGGATACTTTTGAGGCGCTTTCGGATCTGGTTGATCGCCACCTCTACGGTGTTGTCGGAGACATACTCTGGCTCTTCCCAGAGGGCATTGATGATCTCATCCTTAGAGAATACCCGTTTCTTGCGTACCGCCAGATAGGCAAGGATATCAAAGGTTTTCCCATTGAGAGAGACGGTTTTGTCATCGTATTCGATCTTTTTGTTGGCGATATCAATGGTCAGCTTCCCGATATCAATCGTGGTACCAAAGAGATTACGCATATTGGCAAGGACTCTGGCCGCCAGAAGATCGGGCTGATCGAGATGGCTGTCGATCACATCATCAGCACCCAGGTCATAAAAAGCGATCTGGTGTTGGCGATGGGGCGAGAGCAGGATGACCTTGGTTTCGATCTTTTTCTTCTTGACATCCCGCATATAGCGCTCCAGCGAAAACATCACACCCTCATCGACGATAATAATCAGTTCATAATGCCGAAAATCAGTAAAGTTTGTCGCATCATAGATATCTCTGGCATTGTCTACAATGCAGATAAAATAGTTGCCTATCTCTTTTTCCAGCTCTTTGGCAAATTCATTTTGGAACCCCACAGTCAATATTCTCATACATATCCTCATCGGCAATCATTACATTCAAACAGTCAAAAAGGCACAAAATACCGATATTTTTGGTATATAAAATAGATAGACTGTCTTATTGTTGGCGTATTTATACCCAAAAGAAGCTTATTTAAAAATAAAAGTAGATTTTTAGGTTATTTGGTTATTTTAGTATTTGTCTGTTTTTTCGTCGCTTTGAGATAAACTCTTTGGGGTGCAGGATACCCTTCTATGGTCTTTGTCTCATCCTCCGGATCCAAAAAATGCTCCAGACTCTGATGGTCAATCCATGCTGTTTTTCGTTGCTCGTTTACATCAGTTTTCTTAATCTCCAAAATCTCTACACACTCAAATCCTGCCCGATAACACCAGTTTTCAAGTGCGGGAACCGTAGGGATAAAATAGATATTGGGGATCTTCGAGTATCGGTCTCTAGGGGTTAGGCAGACCTCCTCTTCACCCTCTATCATAAAAGTATCGAGTATCAGCTCTCCCCCGGCATGGAGACCCTTGTAGAGAGATTTCAACATTGCGATCGGATCACTTCTGTGGTATAAAACCCCTAAACAAAAGAGGGTATCAAACTTGTGCTCATAATACCCTACATGTTCCACTCCTAAAAGCTCATAAACTATATTGCTCTTGATGAAGTGGTTGAGAAACTGGAATTGGGAGTAATAGAGCGCCGAGGGGTCAAAGCCCACGAGTTTGGCAGGAGTATGCGCAAGCATACGAAACAGATAATAGGCATTATTGCAGCCGATATCGCCGACAACCTTACCCTCAAGATCAAAATGTGGCTCCAGGAGATTGTATTTGATAAAACTACGCCACTCACTGTCAATAGTCGTATCGGCTATCTGAAAAGGACCCTTGCGCCAAGGTTTCAGAAGGCGTGCCGTATCATCTATCTGCTTTTTGTGCAGATCTGAAATATCATCAAACGCTATCGCGACCACATCTTCTAGCGTAACAAAGGATGGCTCAAGCGCAGGAAGTGCATCAATAGCCTCCTGAAGAGGAGCGATATTTTTCCATCCGAGCCATCGCTGCCTCTCCTCTCTAATATCATTCAAATTCACACATCACCACCTGATGCTCTATGCTTCACGCTTCATTTTTTAATATAGGCTTTCACAATCTTCTGCTTGCTGATTGGTCTGTCTCCATGGGCTGTTTTGGTCTGTTCTATTTTGCGCACCACTTCCTTGCCCTTGATCACTTCACCAAAGATCGTATAGCCGCCATTGAGCCAAGGCGTTTTGGCTGTGGTAATAAAAAACTGACTACCATTGGTGTTGGGGCCTGCATTGGCCATTGCCAGAATAAAAGGCTTGTCAAAAACCAGATTGGGGCTGTTCTCGTTTTTGAATACCTTTCCCCAGATCGACTCTCCTCCTCTGCCTGTACCTGTCGGATCACCGCCTTGGATCATAAATCCCTCGATCACGCGGTGAAAAATGACACCATCGTAATACCCTTTCTTAATCAGTCCGGTGAAATTCTCTACCGCCAACGGTGATTTTTTCGGATAAAGCTTCAGCTCTATGGTTCCGGCATTGGTCTCCAGTACTGCTACGGGTGCTTTGCTTTCTGCGGCTGCCAGACTTGCCAGCAGCATCAGAATTGTCGCTATTTTTTTCATTTCTTTCCTTTATTTGGCATAATTGATCGCCCGTGTTTCACGGATCACATTGACCTTGATCTCGCCAGGGTATTGTACCTTGTTTTCGATCTTTTTAGCAAGGCTGCTGCTGAGCAGTGCCGCCTCATTATCTCCCACCTTTCCGGCATCTACAAAGACCCGGATCTCCCTGCCTGCATTGATCGCGTAGGCTTGTAGGACACCCTCGTTTTCCGTGGCCAGTGCTTCGATCTCTTTGACGCGCTTGGTAAAGCTCTCCAGCACCTCTCTTCTGGCACCCGGTCTTGCTGCACTCAAGGTATCTGCTGCACAGACTGCGGCACTCTCTACACTGCTAAACTCCTCGTGTCCATGATGGGCATAGATTGCATTGATCACTGTCGGATGCTCATTGTGACGCCTGCAGACCTCTGCCCCCAACTCCACATGCGAGCCTCCAAAATCCTGCGTCAGTGCCTTGCCGATATCATGCAGCAGTCCTGCACGCATCGCCAGCTTCTCATCGCCGCCCATCTCCGATGCGAGTACCCGGGAAAGTCGCGCGACCTCCAGGGTATGCGCCAGCGCATTCTGTCCATAGCTGGCACGGTATTTGAGGCGGCCCAGCAGCTTGATCAGCTCCTCGTGCATAGGGAAAAGCCCCAGATCGATCACCACCTGCTCTCCCTCTTCGTAGATCTTCTGCTCAAATTCCGCCTGCACCTTGGTATGCACCTCTTCGATGCGTCCCGGATGGATCCGTCCATCCTCCACCAGTATCTCGATCACTCTTGTGGCAATCGCGCGGCGGTAGAGGTTGAAATTGCTGACCAGAATCACCCCGGGGGTCTCATCAATGATAATATCCACCCCAAGCAGTTGCTCCATGGTCTTGATATTGCGCCCCTCTTTGCCGATGATGCGCCCTTTGTGCTCATCACTGGGCAGAGTGACCACATTGATCAGGCGCTCTCCGGCAAACTCTCCGGCATAACGGGTGGTCGCCTGTGCCAAAATATAGTTGGCTTTTTTCTGTGCCTCTTCGCTGGCTATCTTCCCGTGCTTGCGCACGATCGCTGCGATCTCCGCCTGTGCCTTCTCCTCTACTTTCTGCAGAATATACGCTTTTGCCTCTGTTTGGGTCAGGGACGCTGCGTCCTCCAGCTTCTCAATCGCCCTCTCTATCTCCTGCTGCTTACGCGTCTCCAAAAGCTCTAGGTTTTTTTGTCTCTGGGAGAGCTGGTTTTGCTGTTGCAATGCTTTCTCTTTTTCACGCTCCGCCTCTCTGGTCTTCAGGATCAGGTCTCTGTTTCGCTGCTCCAACTCTCCTGCTGCGGCATCAAGCTCTTTTTTCTGCTCTAGCTCCTGCTCTCGGATCTCTACTTTGGTTTTCTCCAGCAATAGACTGGCCTCCTGCTCTATCGTCTTGGCCCTGGCCTCTGCCTCACGCTCCAGATAGACAAACTGTTTCTTGCTGCCTATTTTGGAGATGGCATACCCTATGCCTGCACCTGCTATGAGGGCAATCCCCGGTATCGTATACATATTGCTTCCTTTGCTTGGAACCAAATATTTTCAAAAGTTCTTTATCTAGCCGTGATCACTTCGTCCGCCCCCACATCATAGTCATCCGTCACCAGCTCGGTACTCCAGCAGAGCACTCTCTGGGTAAAAATGATCTGACCTATCTCTTTTTTATGTCTTGCAAAAAATCTATCATACATCCCTTTGCCGAAACCTATGCGCCTCAGCGATCTGTCTGTGCCAACAACAGGAACAATGGCAAGTTCTATCATTCTTTTTCTATATTGTTTTGAAAATTTTGGTTCTTTTACGCCATATTTTTTTCTCTCTAATGGCAGTCTATATTTTACCAGCCTAAAACTTTCACCTTCCATAAACGGCACCCAGACCGAGATGCCTTCCCTGCGCAGCTTCCGTATCAATGGCAAGACATTGACCTCCAGTGCAAGAGGAACAT
>CAMZLC010000143.1 GCA_947311605.1 uncultured Sulfurovum sp. | reverse complement strand
TGCCAATCCTTGGGTAATCGGTGCCACTTACGCAAAGATTCTTCACGCAGTTCTCCACTACCTTTTTGAGATAGGGAGGAGGATTATATCGAAATTGTGATTAATTTTTTCTGATGGCTGGGTTTTGACAGGTTTTTGGCAACTTTAAATACCCTTGAGTCAAGAACCAGAAGGAGCTAATACCCTTCTGACCTCACTAGATCCGAGATAAAGAATTTTTCTTTATCTCGGAGATAAACCACTCCTCTATATAAACCATACTCACCGATATTGATCAGATTTCCATCACCGTCAAACCCCAGTACATATCCATATCCATCAGTATTTTGGCCACTCAACACAAAGCCCTGCTCATCACAATAAGTATCTTGCAGCTTTATTGTGGTATCGTAATTTTTCTGCCACAGCAAAGTACCATCTGAAGAATACTTTTCAATATATTGCCCGGGGAGCTCTTCTCCTCTTTCCTTAAGGCCTACCATGTAGATATTGCGCATGCTGTCCTGACATACATCTTGGTACCGTATCTCTTCCGTGATATCTAATAGCTGAAACCTGTCATGCATGAAAAGATTTTCATCATATTTTACATAATATACCTCATCGTCTATAAGGGCGTGAAAATAAAATCCTATCCCACCATAATCTGCCTTGAATGATATGATTTTGCCAAACTCCTCCGAAGTGTCAAACTGCCTCTTTTTCTTGATAGTTCCATTTTCATCCAAAACATAAACCACTGCACGAGAAAGCCTACTCTCGTTGTCGTCTACATTCGCGGCTCTGTCCATATTTGAGGCGATATGCACCTTCTCATTCTGATAAAGTGCGCCGACTGCCTTGTCGTTCTCTGAAGAACCAAACTGTTTTTTCCATAAAGGTGTTCCGTCTAGACCCATTACTGCCACAAACAGCTTGCTTTTCGTGATACTTTCATCATCATAGAGGTAGTCGGCACCCTTTAATTTGCCAAATACCGACCCAACAAGATAAAGCCTCCCCCCTTCGAGGAGAAGCCTCTTTGGCTCAACCTGCTCATCCCAACTATTCGGGTCGTCCTCTACGTCCAATACATATGTCCACTGCAAGGTCTTTGTCTGATTATATTTTGCTACAACCGAAACATCTCGATAGTATCCATCGTATTTCCACTTTGTTCCAGCAACATAGAAGTTGCCATCATCATCCTTTTGCAAATCTGCGATCGAAGAGAGTTGCAGGTCATCTGTATCCAGTGCCTCATAGTCGTTATCGTGTACCTCGATGGCTATTTCTTTTGTGGTCTCTCCAAAATCATTACCGGCAACAAGCTTCAGATGGTATACACTTGTAGTATTTTTATCAATGGTCACACCGTCTGCGATACTTATGCTCCCCTCTATATCGACTACAAAATCATCTGCCCCTACCCTGCAAGTACAGCATAGCTCACATTGCTATCACTCCATATTTGCACCCTGGCTCCCCCTGGCTCCGCAGAACTGTCCTGCCCGTCTTCAACCACAAGGTAACCCCGTGCATCTATGCTTGGTGGAGTATCTGGCACATTCTTTAGATAGATTGCGATACTGTTGCTGCTTGCAGCATAGCTATTCCTAGCTTCAACGGTCAGAGTATAGTAATTTTTCTGCTCATAATCCAGATCAGCACCTTCCGCCACCCTTATGGTGCCGTTCTTATCAATAACAAATTTTTCACTACCTGGTCCTTTTAGGGCAACATCATGTATTGCGGTCTCACTCTCAATATTGACATTTCCGACAACAGTTTCTTCTGGGGAGTTTTCATCAACGCCTTTATAAAAATATCCAATTTTAGGCGGGGATTCTGGCATATTTTCCACAGAGATATTTACATCTATTGTGCTGCTGTGAACAAAGCTGTTCTCTGCTTCAGCATGCAAAAGATACTTTGCTTGCTTTTCATAGTCTATCTTTGCATCATCGGATACCCTGATGCTACCATTACTGTCCACGGAGAAATGCTCATTTCCTATACCTGTCAGCGTGATCTTGGTAGGGCTTCCCTCCGAACGATCCATAACTATTACACCCACTTTTGTTCCAGCAGGGCTGTTCTCTTTTATGCTGCCCAAATAATCAAACAAGACAATCCTGTGAATGTCATTGATTGAGATGTTAACATCAGCAGGCATAGAGTAGCCCGCCATATTTTTTGCAACAGCCTTTAGGGTATATAGATTTTTTGCCTCGTAGTCAATGTTTGCTTTTTGAGAAACCCGAATTACCCCATCGCCATCAACGATAAACTCATCACTTCCATCGCCTAACAATGCTATGCTCTCAATAGGACTATCTCCCGTATGTAAAACACCCATCTCTCCTACCGCTGCTCCAGATGATATATTTTCATCCACATTGCCTGCAAAACTTTTCAAGATAGGCACTACATCTGCAACGTCAACAATGTCTATTTTTATACTTACGATATCGCTGGTTGAATATTGATTTGAAGCTGTAACATTCAAATCATAAGTAGCTCGTGCCTCATAATCCAATAAGCCGGCCACTCTAATCGTGCCATTCTCATCAATATCAAAATCTTCACTGTTAAGAATAGAGAAACCCGTGATGTTACCTTCACCTTCTTTCTCTGCTTCCACACTGCCGACGATTGTCCCCGCTGCTGTATCTTCCGGGATAGAAAAAGTCGCTCTCCTAAGAACAGGCGGAGCATCCGGGACATTGCCTATCTCTATCTCCTGCTGATACAGCGTGGTGGTGCCGTATTGGTTGGTCATAACGATATTGACATATTCACAGTACCGTTGTGAGCCCGTATTGTTTTGGCACGGCTTAAACGCTTTATCATAGTCCAAAGATGCTTTTATACTTATACTTCCATTGAGGTCAACACCAAAGAGCTTGCTCGGTTCGCCCGAAGGAGGGTTGCCATAGGCATAATAGGTTGTACCATATATCTTGGCCTCTATGATGTCAGCTTTCCCCTTATTTTTTAGTATATTTCCGATCTTTTCTCCTGTGGAAATATTTTCATCTACATAAATGGCTTTTCTTTGCAAAACAGGAGCATCGTCAGGATCATTTATAAGTGTTATATAGACCCTTCCTCTCTCCTCATAGTCATCATAATAGTTATAATCATAAAGCCTGCTCTTGAGGCCGCTTTCATTCGTAGCGACTGCCCTTAAATAGTAATATTTTTTTGTTTCATAGTCCAAATTATCACTATTTGCAACGGTAATGGTTCCATTAGTATCTATCGCAAAAGGCGTGTTGAGCTTTTTGCCTTCATTGCCCACAAAGTCTATAGAAACGATGGGACTGTCACCCTCTTCGATGATACCGATCTGGCACACTTCTGTACCTGTAGGTGTATGCTCTTTTATCCTGCAATTTGTATAGTCGTTGAGCACCGGATCATCTGGGATATTAATCAAGTCTATACTAAACTCCACTCCAACTGGGTTACCATTTTTGTTGGTAATCTTAACATATTCACGATATTTGTGTCTATATTCATAATCCAGTTTTTTTGCCACATATATAATGCCATTTGTATCGATCGAAAACATCTCATCATCACTATAGATAGTAATGGTATCTATAGGGCTATCCCCGCTACTTGTGATATTCAACTCTCCTACTACGGTGCCGACTGTTGCATTTTCCTCTATTTCAAAATGCTGATTATTCTCGACTATTGGTTCATCGGCAATATTATTGATATCAACTTGGACATATGCCCACTGGCCATACTTCCCACTTTGATTTTTTGCTCTAATGCTAAATCCCTCTCTATGTGCTTTTTCGTAATCTATCTTACTATTGTCTTTGATTGTTATCGTTCCATTGCTATCCACAGCAAAGGCTTTCTCGTAGTCATTTATCTCATATAAAATGATAGGGCTATCGCCTTCATCTACCACTGTGATACTTCCTATCTCCATCCCGATACTCGCATTTTCATCCACAGTGAACTGTTGATGCTTTTTAAGTATCGGTTCATCAGGGATGTTGTTGACAGATATGTATACTCTTTGCTGGATACTCTTGTTGCCATTTCTGTTTACAGCCCTCACATAAATATAGATGGATGGTGCCGTCTCATAATCCAAAGCAGTGTTTTTTCCCGTCCTCATCGTACCATTGATATCTATTGTTATGCCGTGGTCACTTTCATAATAGCTATTATAAACCTCAAAATGGTCTATCGGGCTGTCACCGCTTCGCGTGATATGGACTTTACCTATCACCGTTCCTTCTGTAGCGTTTTCATCCACAGCATAGCTATCATCAAGTACCATGATAGGCTCATCAGGCACATTATTGAGGAGAATCTGTATAGATTCGCCATACGGGCTATTGCTGCTGTGTCCATTTCTATTGGTTGCCACTGCTTGTATGTAGTAATAATTTTTTGTTTCGTAGTCTAGCTTGGCTGTGTTGCTTATGCTTACGGTTCCATTCCTGTCTATGTGGAAATTATCGCTACCTTCACCCAAAATCTTCATGGAGACAATGGGGCTATCGCCATGCCCCAGTATAGTCACCTTGCCCACGACTGTACCTGCGGTTGCATTTTCGTCAATATTGGCAGAAAAGTATGATAGTTTCGGATTCTCTTCCACATCTCCTATCGGGATGGTCACCTTCAATGGCTCACTACTGCCTGCATCGGTAGTAGCAACTATATAAATAACATAGGAGGATTCACGCTCATAGTCAAACCCTGCATCTGCTTTTGCATAGAGTGTTCCATCGTTGTCTATCGCAAATTTATCGCTTCCTGCTCCACTTAATTTGAATGAAATGACAGGCGTATCATTGCCGGAAACACTTACTTGGCCTACTATTTTTTTGGCTGTTTCATTCTCATCCACACTGCTGACGACTGCATAGCTTAGCACCGGCAGGGTGTCGGCCACATTGTCTATCCATATCTCATATGTTGCTTCATTGCTATATCCGGAAGTACTGTGTGCCTTGATGGTACACTGATAGTGGTTGATACTTTCATAATCTAGATTTGCACCATTGCTCACCTTGGCTGTTCCATTTGCATCTATTGTAAACTGATCGCATCCCTCTCCACTGACCTCAAAAGAATCACTCACACTATCTCCATGAGAAGTGACATTGACTTTGCCGACCATAGTTCCCGCTGGAGAGTTTTCATCTATCCTCCATGATCCATCGGCCAGCATAGGTGCAGTATCGGGAATATTTTTGATGGTGATATGCGCTGATACCGGCATACTATCGCCGGCACCGTTGCTTGCCCTCAGGCTTAGACTGTATGCTTGAAGCCGCTCATAGTCCAGATCTGCTCCTTGGGAGATACGTATCGTCCCATTGCTGTCGATCGTAAAGTTTTCACTACCGGCTCCCGAGAGATGATAGGCACGGATCGGGCTGTCCCCCTCCGATACCACACTCACTCTGCCTATCACGGTTCCCACCGAAGCATTCTCCTCCACACTGAGAATCGTATCCCGAAGCACCGGTACCGTATCGATCACATTTTCCAGCCTGATGATCAGGTTGACCTCTCGACTGAGTCCTGCCTGATTCTTTGCTTTGAGTTGCAGATTATAGACAGGTTTGGTCTCATAATCCAGCGCTTTGACGACTGAGACTTTGCCGTCCGTATCGACGGCGAAGACATCAGACCCCTCGCCCGACAATGTATAATACTCTATTGGACTGCTTCCTTCATCAAGTATATGCACATTTCCGATATGGGTACCGCTACTGCTGTTTTCTTCTACGCTGTTGAAGACTGTATCATCCAGTACTGCGGGGCGCTCTGGGATATCGTTGACAAACAGATGCAGTGTCAGTCTCTGGCTGTTACCTTCTGTATTGCCGGCAGATACATAGACGGTGAAGTTGTTTTTCGTCTCAAAGTCCACCGGTTTTTGCAACGTAATATTCCCATCAATATCAATAGCAAAATACTCAGCATCCGCACCGGTCAACTCCATTGATGTGATCGCCGAAGCGCCCGGACTATAGGAGGCTCCGCCAACCCAGGTGCCGATCGGACTGTTCTCGTCTACATTGCCGCCCTCAAATGAAACAAAACTCGGCACATCCAAAGCATCTCTGACACCAACAAAGATGGGATAGTTGTCCTCACCATAGCTATTGCCGATCGTTGCCGTGATCCTGTAGAGATTGTATCGTTCATAGTCCAGAGTGGCACCCTCTGCCAATCGCACCGTTCCGTTGCTATCAATACTGAAATTTTCAGCTCCCGTACCACTCAAAGAAGCATGCTCAATAGCTGATCCGCCCTGCTCAAATGTAATTTTCCCTATATAGGTGCCCGCTGTAGCATCTTCAACAATATATCCTCCCTTATAGCCCGTAATTTTGGGAGCATCCGGGATATCTCGGACATAGAGATAGAGGATCGTGGGGATGGATTTGCCATAGCTGTTAACTGCTTGTGCGATCAATCCATAATAGCGCACTTTTTCATAATCCAATACGGCACCTTCAGCCAAACGGATCACGCCATCGCTATCGACCTCAAAGAGATCTTTTGACTTGCCGGAGAGTTCGATTCGCTCTATGGGGGCTGCTCCTTGATCATAGTACAGTCTACCTACCACGGTACCTGCTGTAGCATTCTCCTCGATGCTTCCGCCATCCATACTGAGATATTTGGGGGCGTCCACCACATCATCGACCGAGATAAAGACCGATACTTTTCCTGAATTGCCCTGTTCATTATAGGCTTCTGCTTTGAGAATATAGAGCCATTTACTCTCGTAGTCCAGTGCCTCATCCTCTCTGAGTCTAATAATCCCCGCATCATCTACCTCAAACTTCTCAGCACCCTTGCCGCTCAACGCCCCAAAATGCAGCCCCTCTGCACCACGCAGTACCTCAATCTGTCCCACGACTGTCCCGCCGGGTGCATCCTCAGAGATGTGCTTTGAAAAGGAGCGTATTAGTGGGGGTAATGGCTGTGCTGTGCCATTGCTATCATTTGTGCTGTTACTGTCCTTGGTACCATAGACATAGGCATAGGCATCTTTGTAGATATCTTTCCCCTGATATACCTTCTCTACCATATGTTTCAGTGGTGCATAGGTTTTCAGCAGTACATCCTGATCTACGGTAGGGAGCCACACAAGTATGTCGGTATTGGTGATGCTGCTTTGGGTCTTGTCCGGATAGAGCTTGTAGCGCAGGAGTCTTGATGCGATGTCTGAGAGTTTTTCTCCTATCACTTCTGCTGTGGCATTCCCCTCTATGAGCTCTTGTGCAAGTGTGAAACTGACCGTAGTGAGGATATTGATCTTGAAGCCTACATATTTGATCTCTTTGCCTTTGGCTATGGCATAGATCTCGCCATGGTTGGGTGTAGGTGCGGCATCGACGGCAAAGTTGTCATCTGTATCGATGTCCTCTCCGCCTGAAGCCTTGATGATATAGTAGTGCTCATCCTCTATCTGCTGGAGTATCGTTTGGGGCAGCTCGATCTCTCCACTGTCATAGAGCCCCTCTCCATGTGTCGTGACGCCTCTGTAGATCGCACTGCCTTCACGGTAGCCCTCTAGTGAATAGATGGTATAGTTGGCATCCTGCAGGGGACCAAAGTAGATCTGCTTGAGAAAGGGAATCACCTTGTACTCGCAGGGGATACAGTAGCAGCTATAGTCTCCTTCACACTCGCCCGTCTCATTAAAGTCTCTTGGAGGTGTGCCACCTGCCTCCGGAGGGGGTGTGCCAAATGGAGTATCCGGATCACTGCCTGGATCATTGTCATCATCATCAGGGGTCGGCAGACAGCCTGGATCACCACTACAGGCAGGGTCGTGCTGGATGGGGATGGTGGTACCACTACCTCCTCCGCCGCCACCGCCGCCCCAGCCGCCGCCACCCCAGCCGCCGCCACCGCAGCCGCCGCCACCGCCGGAATAGACCGGTCGAGGCTCTACTGTAGGGGGCGTGATATGTACAGGCGGACACTCTGGTGGCACGACGGGAGTGAACTGTATGGGGCTGTTGTTTTCTGGGGCACCATCATCGTCGTCGTCATCATCGTCATCCGGATCTTTTTTGTCGGGATCATCGGTGCGGTAGACTTTGATATCCGCCAGATGCCCAAACTGACTCAGTCCGGCTCTGGAGCCGATAGTAGCCGTAGCTGTCCACTGCGCATCTGCACCCTTGCCTGGTGTACTGATCTGCACACTGAAAGTATGCGGATAGGTGGTCGGATCATCCCATACGGGATCAGTAGGGTCTTTGGGGACGATCCAGACGGGGTATTTGTCTGGGTAAATCACTTTTTCGCTTGAGATATAGTAGTGTTCCATAGGGCATCCAGTATCTTTGATATCGGTCTCGCCCGCATCCCAGCTGACGATCAGGTCATAGTCCAGCTCCGGTTTGCTCCAGCTGGCGGTGACCTCGACGACTCCGGCTTTGGGGTCTGGCTTGCCCTTGAGACCCTCGATCACCCCAAGTCTTGCTTCGTCGATGCTCTCGAGTGCCAGGCAGGCGTCGCCTTCATCGACCTCTTCGATTTTAACTCCGCCGCATGTCGCTCGAACATATAGCCCGTTTACGGGGTAGATCTTGCCTTTTCTATCACCGGCAAAGTTTTTGATCTTTTGGTCTTTGAGAAGCTTATCCATGCCATGAGGATCAAACCTATGTGTCATCACCGCATACTTCTCATTGCAGACGCAACCTAACTCTCGTTTGACTTTCCATTGGGAGGGTTTTTCTTGGAGTATTTTTAGTTGAGACTCTATTGCTGCCATAATTTTTGTTTTTGCTCTGTCTGTTTGTAGCGTTTTATTTTCATCAAATGGATTGTAGAATATTTCTCTTGTATCTCCATCTTTTATAGGTTTACCCATATAAAAAGTAAAAGCATGGACATTGCTGTCAAACTTTTGCAGTAGTCCCTCAACTGCTTTCCACGAACCTTTGTATATCTCATTTACTTTGTTGCTGCGGACATAATTGTATCTTGGTCTGGCTACTCGGCTAGCTATCGGCACCCCATCGTAAAATTCCCATTTTATCTTTCTCACTGGACTATAGGTTCTGCCACTCATCAAATCCAAACCAAGGTCAGCTACTAAATCATTATCCCATGATATTTCAGGTGTATCTGGTGTAATCATAAAATGCATAGGAGATGCAATGCTGACGATTTTAAAATATGACACCATCCACCAATCATGGCTATCGCCAAGAATTGCCTTATAGGCATCGTTGGCAAACAAATTACCTTGAGAATGGGCAACGACCAGCACTTTATGTCCTAGTCGGATACTCTCTTTGTAGTGTTTAATCTGTAAGCTCAAATCTGCTTTATGCACAGTATCCCATAGTTTATCTTTTAGCCACTGCATGCCCCATTTTTGCGCAGCTGATTCAATCATATCCCAATAAGTACCATGGGTGGAGTTGTAGGCGTAATCCACTTTGCCGATGTGTTTTTTGTAGTAGTCGAGACCGAATTTTTCTATAATGGCATCTTCCAAAAGTCTAGCGTTATCTTTTGCAGATTGTTGTTTTGTCAAAATTCCATTGCCAAAGTAAACATCCGTTTTGCACTCATCAATGGCCGAGAAAGCAAACGTAACAAGCAATACAAAAAGTAGAAATATTTTCTTCATCTTTTACTCCTCGTACTTGCTTGTGTTAAAGTCACATGCTGCTTTTTCTTCTTCGAAAGAAGGCAACGTGTAGCTGTCTCCACTTAATAAAGTGTCATACTGGATATAAGCATCATAACGTTCTTTGGTATTAAAATAAACCTTACCTCTAAAATATTCATCTACAGCTTTATACTGTAGCAGAATTGGCTCATTAAAATATTTCGCACTAAACATATAGTAAGCTTGACAATCTATAGCCTTATCAACCTCCCCCATAATACTCTTCGCCTCCTCCCTCGTCTTGGGCTGTTTTTCAAGGATAAGCCTATACCCCCTTGCCGCCTGCATTGCTATATCGATATGTATCGGGTGTTTGTCTTTGTATTTGTCATATATCCACCTCTCTACATCGTCCCTCACACCGTTATGGTTGACATCCACCCCAAGCAGCGTAGCATTATTGACTTTCGGGTCTGGCTCTGGTGGAAGTCTATATCCGTTTACTTCCCAGTAAATATTGAGGGTAACTTTGTTTGAGAGGGTGTTTCCTGCTTTTGCTTGGATGGTGACATTGCTGTCTTTGAGGGCTGTGAGGGTGTTGCCTTGGATGCTTACGGCATCGTTTGGGTTGATGAGCCACGCGATGTTGCTTGGGGTTTTTGTCGTGTTGTCGTCGTAGGTTGCTTGGAGGGTTATGGTGCTGTTGTGGTCTTTGTTTAGAGTGGTCTCGGCTATGGTTAGTTTTAGAGATTTGAGAGTGGTGGTGTTGGTGTCTCCTCCCGTGGAGGTGTTGTCATCCGTTGATCCTTGGGGCAGCACCGTGACCGTGACCTGCTCATGCACCACACGCCCTGCATAGTGTGCCTCTAGCACAAAGACCAGCCTGCTCTCAGCTGTGACCTCGGGTGCCCTAAATCTCAGTATCCTCTGCTGGGTATCAGAGAGAGCGACCCGCTCCCCCTCTGTCTGCTTCCAGCTATAGCTGTCTGCTCCTGCCTTGGCAGAGATGGAGACCTGCTCCTGGGCATAGACAGCGAGTGCCCTCTGCTCTATCAGTGGCTTTGCACTACAGCCAAACAGCAACAGCGCAGTGATGATCGTCAGTAGTATACCCAGGAGTGTTTTCACGAGGATTCCTTTTGCCTTGTATGTCAGTGCTTATTGTAGCATAAGGGGAGGAGGAGTGTCGCGTGTATAGCTTCAAGAAAAAGTGCACTTTGTAGCCAATGAAGCATAAGCCCGACAGGCGCCTAAAGTCCTGCTGCCTTGATCGCTTCGGATTGGGCGTGTGCAGTGAGGGGTTCGATCACCTGCTCCAGGTTGCCGTTGTTCATGATGTGATCCAGAGAGTAGAGGGTCAGTCCGATGCGGTGGTCGGTGATACGGTTTTGTGGGTAGTTGTAGGTACGAATCTTCTCCGATCTGTCTCCTGAGCCCACCTGTGCCTTGCGGTCTGCGGAGGCTTCGTCCAGCTGGGCCTGCATCTGCGCCTCATAGACTCTGGCCTTGAGTACCTTCATGGCTTTGTCGCGGTTTTTGTGCTGTGATTTCTCATCCTGGATCGCAGCGACGATCCCTGTAGGGATATGCGTCAGCCGCACGGCCGAGTCTGTGGTATTGACCGACTGTCCGCCGCATCCGCTGGAGCGGTAGACATCCATTTTGATATCATTGGGCTTGATATCCACCTCCACATCATCGACCTCTGGGATGATCGCTACCGTGATCGCCGAGGTATGTACCCTGCCCTGTGTCTCCGTATCCGGTACACGCTGGACACGGTGGACACCCGACTCATACTTGAGCTGGCTATAAGCGCCATCACCCTTGACCAGGGCGATCAGCTCTTTGTAGCCGCCTGCGGTGCCCTCCGAAGAGCTCATGATCTCCACTTTCCATCCCATCTTTTCTGCATAGCGCAGATAGAGTTTGAAGATGTCTTCAACAAACAGGGCACTCTCGTCTCCCCCTGCACCGGCACGCAATTCGATATAGATATTTCTGTCATCGTTAGGATCGCGAGGAATCATCAGGATCTTGATCTCCTCTTCGATCTGAGGAAGCATAGGCTCCAGCTCCGAGAGCTCCTCTTTGGCAAGATCTCCCAGCTCCTCATCTCCCAGCAGCTCCTTGTTCTCCTCGATCGCATCTGCGGTTTCCATATATGCTCTTGCTTGCTCCACCAGTTTGGCAATCGAGGATTGCTCCTTGCTGAGCGCTGTCATTTTCTTGATATCACTGGCGATCTCTTGGGTACTTAGCAGTGTATTGATCTCTTCATGGCGGTCGATAAAGGGCTGGAGTTTTTCTCGGAACATAGTGCTGTCCTCATGGTGATGATGTGGGTTGTGTGCCAAGCCTGAAAAACAGGCTTGCTAAAAAAGGAGGGGTGTCTATGCAGCTTCGATGCTGTTGACAAGCTTGTTGAGTCTGCTTACTTTTCTGGAAGCAGTCTCTTTTTTCAGGAAGCCCTTGCTTACAAAGCTGTGGATACTCTTGTTGGCTACTTTGAATGCTTCTGCTGCTGCGGTCACATCTTTTGCCTCTACGGCTTCATGTACGGTCTTGACGATATTTTTCAATCGTGTTCTGTAGTATCTGTTTCTTTCCGTTTTCTTGATCGTCTGCTTGATTCTCTTCTTGGATGACTTATGGTTTGCCATGGGGTGTTTCCTTTAGTAAATTCTTAGAGTTGACACTCTGCAACTTCTGCAACAGAGTCTAAATAGTTCGCGGATTTTACCTAAAAAGAGTTTAATGCTTTATTAAGCAGACCTAAAAATAGACCATTAATCACTTTTTGGCTAAAATTGCATAAGAATATTATCTACTGAGTGAGGGGAAAAGCATGGAACTATTTGGTACAGACGGCGTGAGAGGCAAAGCAGGAGAGAAAATCAATGCCATGGCGTGTATGCGGCTTGCCATGGCGACGGGGATCTATTTTCGTCCTCTCTCCAAAACCAACAAAATACTCGTAGGCAAGGATACCAGACGCAGCGGCTATATGGTGGAGAATGCCATCGTCTCGGGCCTGACCGCCGTGGGCTACAATGTCATCCAGATCGGCCCTATGCCCACACCAGCTATCGCCTTTTTGACAGAAAATATGCGCTGTGATGCGGGGATCATGATCTCTGCCAGCCACAATCCATTTCACGACAACGGTATCAAGTTTTTTGATTCTACGGGCAACAAGTTGAACCGTGAGGTAGAGGAGAAGATCGAGGCGATCTATGATGATCTCGATGCCATAGAGTCGGCACAGGTCACCGGCAAGCAGATCGGTAAATCCAAGCGGATCGACGATGTGATCGGGCGCTATATCGTGCAGATCAAAAACTCTTTTCCCAAGCCGCTGACACTTACGGGTATGCGTGTGGTGGTAGACTGTGCCAATGGAGCAGGCTACAGGGTCGCCCCCACGGTGCTGGAGGAGCTGGGTGCGGATGTCAAGGTCATCGGCAACACGCCCAACGGATTCAATATCAACGAGGGCTGTGGCGCCATGCACCCTGAAGCACTGGCGCAGGCTGTCAGGGAGTATCGGGCGGATGTGGGCATCGCACTGGATGGGGATGCCGACCGTGTCGTCATGGTGGATGAAGAGGGCGAGATTGTAGATGGAGACAAGCTCATGGCGGTACTTGCCGTGCATCTCAAACAGAACAACATGCTCCGGGGCGAAGGCATGGTAGCTACGGTCATGAGCAATCAGGGGCTCGAAGAGTACCTCGCCCAACACGGTCTAACCCTGCATCGCAGTGCGGTCGGTGACAAGCATGTAGTCGCCATGATGCAGGCGCTGGGTATCAATTTTGGCGGTGAGCAGAGCGGACATATTATCTTTTCAGACTATGCCAAGACCGGAGACGGTATCTCTTCGGCACTACAGGCGCTTGCCTATCTGGCAAGCAGTGGCAAAAAAGCCAGTGAAGCCTTCAGCCCCTATGCCTCCTATCCGCAACTTCTGAGCAATCTACCTGTCAGCAGAAAGCCAGTACTGGAGGAGATCCCCGGTATCGAAGCACTCATGGCAGAGGTCGAGGCCGCTGGCATGCGCCACCTCTTTAGATATTCCGGTACTGAAAATCTGATCCGTATCCTACTCGAAGGCAAAGATGCTGCCAGACTGGCACAGATGATGCAAACCTGCGAAAACTTTTTCCGAAGCGAGCTCTCCTAGTGCGTCTACTGGCTGTATTTTTTCTGGCACTGGTCGGTACCTTTGTCATCGATCAGGGGATCAAGTCGCTCTTTGTGACAGGCTATGAGTGGCAAGGCTCCTGCATCTCTCTGGAGCTGCACTACAACAAAGGGGTAGCCTTCAGTATGTTTGCTTTTTTGGGGCCCTATCTCAAATGGCTACAGGCAATCCTCATCGTCGGTATCATGCTTTATCTTTTTGTTTCCGGTCTGGTCAAGCAGTATGCTTTTCCTCTAGGGCTGCTGCTCGGTGGTGCGATCGGCAATCTCTATGACCGCTTCACCCAGGAGGGGGTGGTGGACTATATCTACTGGCACTGCTGGTTTGACTATCCTGTCTTCAACTATGCGGATATCATGGTAGTCATCGGTGTGGGATGGATCGCACTGGCGCAGCTCTTTCAAAAGCCGGCATAAAGCCTATGCCAGCACAACCGCTGCTTCTACTCCTCTTCTCTGCGCTGCTGCATGCTGAGGTCTATCCCGTAGATATCACCCCGGAACAGCCTCACAAAACCTACAGAGACCAGACCTTTGGCAGTGTCAGGATCCTCGACCAGAAAGAGATCATTCTGGAGAGCATCGACGGCATCCGTTTTGCTGAGGCCTCTGATCTGGCATATGACAGCAAAAAACAACGCCTCTATATGGTGGGAGACAAGGGCATTCTCTATATCTTCAAAGCACTGTTTTCGGACAAGATAGAGACCCTCTCCCCGCTCCACGCCTACAGACTTACCAAGGAAAAAGGTAGACACTTTAGAAAAAAGGTAGACAGCGAGGGGCTGACCCTTGATGAGCAGGGGAACCTGCTGATCTCTTTTGAGCGCAAGCCAAAGATCGGTACCTTCGCAACCCAGGGAGAGAGGATCACTAGACACAAGCTCCCCCATCCTCTCAGCAACAGAAAACACTATCGCGGCACAAACAAGATGCTCGAATCTGTGGCACTGCATCCCCAGTACGGTATCCTTACTGCCTCTGAATTTCCCCTCAAGAGACATAAGCTGCACTACCAGACACTCTATGCGCTCTCAGGCAAACAGTGGCATTTTCTCGCAGAACCAGAAAGGAAAAGTGCGGTCACGGCTATCGAAGTGATGGATGACGGCAACCTCCTGGTACTTGAGCGTGCCTACACCAAACTCACCGAGCCTCGCACCATCACACTCAAAAAACTCTATCTCGATCACCCCAACCAAGGGCTCTACCCCAGCAAAGTACTGCTCAAAATGCCAAGCGACAAGGGCTGGCACAATGACAATTTCGAGGGTCTCACCAAGATCGCACCCCATCGCTATCTCATGGTCAGCGACGACAACAACAACTTCTTCCAGCGCACACTGCTGATCTATTTTGAGGTAGTAGAGTAACTTTTAACTATTTTATGGTAGAATCCCACTCCACAAATGGGGAATTAGCTCAGCTGGGAGAGCGCTTCGCTGGCAGCGAAGAGGTCGACGGTTCGATCCCGTTATTCTCCACCATCTTTATTTTCCTGACTTTTGCAACCCAAGTTCACTTTTTTATCTCCCAGATACTGTATAATCATACAAAAAACAGAGGAGTTTTCTATGTCAACTGTGAATGTCGTATGCCCACATTGTGGCAAGATCAACCGTATCCCCCAAAAAGAGCAGTATGCCAAGGCCAATTGCGGGCACTGCAAAGGTTCGCTGCTGGAGAGCAAGCCTGTCGAAGTGACTGCACGGAATTTCTCTCAGTTTGTTGGCGGCAGTGATCTGCCTGTCGTGGTGGATTTTTGGGCGCCCTGGTGTGGCCCCTGCAAGATGATGGCGCCTGCTTTTGTGCAGGCAGCGGCCGCGCTCCCGCTCAAGGCACAGTTTCTCAAAGTCAACACGGAAAACGAACAGGCGTTGGGCGCGCAATATGCGATCCGAAGCATCCCCACCATGGTTCTCTTTAAAAATGGTGTGGAGGTGGATCGTGTCAGCGGCGCGATGGGTGCAGAACAAATCATCCAATGGATCAAAAGCAAAAGCTAAGGACTCAGCCGTTGGTCATTTTTGCTCTCCTGCATTGAAAAAATACTGCTGTGCCTCTGCCTTGGTCTCAAAAGGCTGTACGCTATACTCCCTGTCTGCCAAGGAGACGGTATAGGACGCATCTGCGTTGCTTTTGCCATAGGTCAGCGCGATACGTAGCGCCAAGATGATGTCAGCAGGTGTGGCCTCTTTGTGTATCAGAGAGTAGGGGCCGGGTACAGGCAGATGGATGGCGAGATAGTCCGGATGCTTTAGTGCCTCGAGCGCCTCGTTGTCCTCCTGATGGCGGCCCACTACCAGCTTGGTCTCATCTGGAAGCCTGAAATGCCTGCCAAACTTGAGCAGGTCGATATCTGCCACCCCAAAGGTATCATGCGCCACAAACTCCCGGATCTTTTGGCTATAGACCGGCTCGGTCAGAAGGCAGCCTCCTCCCGGACTCTCATAATCCTCCCAGCCCCATGCTGCTGCCATAGAGAGCTGCTTCTCACGGCTGCGTCCCGAGATATCCAGCAGCTTCTCACGATCCACCCAACCCTCAATCTCTGGGGTGGTTGGCTCCATGAGTTTGGCGGAGAGTGGACGGAGGATCAGCTTCTCCTCCTTGTCGTTGGCCAGTTTACTGACCTGCTTGAGTGCATCGGATCGCTGGCTCATGGGGCGCTGCCCCAACACCTCTCCGGTCACCAAAAAGGAGGCACCCAGCTCCTCCATCATCGCCTTGGCTATCTTGAACATATAGCCGTGACAGTCGATGCAAGGATTGAAGTTCTTGCCATACCCATAGACAGGGCTAAAAAGGATATCCTGAATATAGCGCTCTCTGACATCCACGATCCTAAAGGTCGCACCCGCCAACTCTGCCCGCCGCTGCATCAATGCGCTGAGGTCTTTGGTGCCGGAAAAACCAATCTTGATATGCAAGGCAGTCACCTCGATGCCCTGGTCTCGCATCAGCTTGATAGCGATCATACTGTCAAGCCCTCCGCTAAATAATGATATTGCTCTCATAGGGTACCAGTTCTCCTCGTTTTAGTTTGGGGATTATATCTTTTTGGATCTTGTTTCTGATATAGACTTTTTTCTCGAAGGAGAGATTTTTATCGGCCAATGCCTGCTTGAATTTGCGTAGGTAGTAGATCTCCAGCTGCTTGAGCAGTGCCCTGCGTAGCTCCTCCTGTGTCAGTACGGGGATCTGGGCATTGACACTGAGCCCCATGACACCGGGGTGTGTCATATCATTGCCGACAATGGATCCCAGTAGCGGAGCATAGGCACCCAGCATGTCATCAGAAAGCACATCCATTACATCATCAATGAGACTGGGGGTTTCTATCAGCGTCTTGAGGATGCTCTGCCATTCTGGATCCTCCTTGGTCTCATGCTCTGCAAACTCTCTCTTGACCTGCGAGTTGTCCCTCCCCGCACCAAAAAGTGCCGCTGAGACTCCCAGTATCGTCGCCGCCGTTGGGGTGTAGGCATCTTTGACGATAGGGCTCAGGCTGGAGAGATAGGTCTTCATCTCTCCAAATGCCAGCTCTTTCTGATTGGGGTTGGCAGTATCATAGGCAGCCGCAATATGCTCCAGCACAAAGGGGATCAGCGGTGCAGCTTCTCGCAGCAGTGCTGCTACCCTCTCGCTCTCCCCTGCGGCAATGAGGTCGGCAGGATCCTGTCCGCCGGGGAAGAGTACCACGCCCCCCTCAAAGCCATGTGAGCCCAGTATCTTGGCAGCCTTAAGTGCCGCCGCTACACCTGCCTTGTCTCCATCATAGGCGAGGATCACCTTGGGCTCTCCTTTGCGAAGCAGAGGCAGGTGCTCCTCTGTCAATGCGGTGCCCAGCGTCGCCACTGCGGTCCTGAATCCTGCCTGATGAAACATAATCACATCCAGATAGCCCTCGCAGATGATGATCTCTTTTTGCTTGTAGATACGCTCTTTGGCACGGTGATACCCGTACAGCAGCCTGGATTTGTTAAACAGCTTGGTTTGGGGAGAGTTGATGTACTTGGCAGGATGGTTGCTGATCGTCCTGCCCCCGAAACCCACCAGTGCCCCATTGGGCGAATAGATAGGGAAGGTGATCCGCTGGGAGAGCCTGGCATAGTATCGGTCGTCCTCTCCTCTGGCAAGCACACCTGCCTCGACCGCTTGAGGCAAGGGGATATGCTGGGACTGAAGATAGTCCATCACCTGCTGCCCGTCAGGGACAAAGCCTACGCCAAACTCCTCGATGGAGTGCTGTGCAATGGCTCTGCCACGCAGATACTCCTGTGATACCGGGCTCTGGCTGAGACCATGGCTATACCACTTCTGCGTCACCTCTAGCACCCTTTTTGCCTCGCTGTAGTCACTCGAGCCCTGCGTATAGTGCAAAGAAAAATTATACATAGAGGCGAGCTTCTCGATCGCCTCCGGATAGTTGATGTGCTCTGTCTCCATCACAAACTTGATCGCATCTCCCCCGACACCACAGCCGAAACAGTGGTAGATCTGCTTGGAAGGACTCACTACAAAACTCGGGGTTTTTTCGCCATGAAAAGGGCAGTTTGCCTTGTAGTTGGCACCTGCTTTTTTGAGTTCGATATAGTTGCCGACGACATCGACAATATCCATACTGCTTTTGAGTGATTCTATGGAGGATTGTTCTATCATGGATGGATTATATCCAATATGATATAATCCATCCATTATTTTAGAGAGAAAGAGAGAGACTTGGATACTTTTTTGCCTGGCTATGACAGCCCGCTTTTTACTGCCATCCTTATCCTTTTGATCCTGCTGGCAGTGGTGCTTGTGACCTATGGCTGGAGTCGCTATATGCAGCAGAGGCACAAGAGCCAGCTTATGGAATTTTTGGAGCGTTTTGACAGTAATCAATGTGCACTGGAGGGAGCGGATCTGCCTTTTGACGAGAGCATGAGCAGGCCACTTCTGCTGCTTGCCAAGGCCTTTGAAAGCAGCGGTGAGTACCACAAGAGCATCAGCATCTACCTCTATCTGATTCGGCAGGAAGAGGGAGAAGCACTGCTTGAGCAGCTGGGGAAAATCTACCTCAAGGCCGGACTGCTTGAGCGGGCAGAGAGTATTTTTCTGCAGATCCTCTCCAGGCAGCCACGCCATATCCCTGTACTATACCAGCTGGGCTCGGTCTATGAGCTCATGCAGGACTATGACAAGGCTATCGAGACGCTCACGCCGCTCAAGACGCTGGGCGAAGAGGTCGAGATGCTCGGCACCTTCTGGGCTTTTGAAAAACTACAGCACAACGAGACACTCTCGCACCAGAAAAAAACTGTTGCGCTGCTCTCCATGCACCAGTCACAGCCCCAGCTCTACCGCCTGACCATCGCGGCACTCTTTCACCTCTCCAGCACACTGGGATGGAAGCATCTGCGGCACGACAGGCTACATGAAAGTCTAGATCTGCTCTGGTATTTACCCTCCTCCCAACTGGATTTTGATATAATCCGCGACAACATCGGTCTAACAAAGATCTATGCCGCACGCGGTGACATCACACCAGTCCATACGGATTGGCTGACACAGAGCAACGGCATGGCAAGTATAGATATTTTGGTAGCAGCACGGTATGCAGGAGAGCAGAGGGGTGAGTTGAACTTCTCCTACCTCTGCAAGAAATGCAAGCAGAGTTTTCCTTTTGCCTTCAAGCGCTGTCCCCACTGTCTCGCGATCAATTCAGCCCAACTAGAGGAGCAGATAGCCAAAGATGAAGAAGCAGATCACACTCTATTCTGACGGATCCAGCCTTGGCAATCCGGGGCCAGGAGGCTATGGCGGCATACTGGAGTATCAGGGCACGCGCAAAGAGTACAGCGGTGCAGAGCCCCATACCACCAACAACCGTATGGAGTTGCGCGGGGTGATAGAGGGGCTCAAGCTCCTCAAGGAGCCCTGCAGCGTCGAAGTGGTCTCAGACAGCTCCTATGTCACCAGAGCGATCAACGAATGGCTGTCCGGCTGGGTCAAAAAAGAGTTCAAAAAGGTCAAAAACCCCGATCTCTGGAAGGAATACCTCGAGGTCTCATCCCCGCATCGGGTGAAAGGCACCTGGGTCAGAGGGCACAACGGGCATCCGGAGAACGAACGCTGCGACACCCTGGCGAGAGAAGCAGCAGAACAGATAAAGGAGCAGAGACAATGAATGACTATGAAACACTCGAAGCAAGGCTGGGGTACCATTTTACAAACAAGCAGTTGATTATTGAGGCTTTGACGCACAAAAGTCATAAAAGGCCTTACAATAATGAGCGGCTTGAATTTTTGGGAGATGCGGTGCTTGACCTCATCGTCGGAGAGTTTCTCTACAGCAAGTTCCCCCACGAGGCAGAGGGCGTACTCTCCAAGATCAGGGCCTCACTGGTCAACGAAAGCGGCTTCACCAAGCTGGCCAAAAAGCTGAATCTGGGTGAACATATCTATCTCTCTCCCGCCGAGGAGAGCAATGACGGACGCAACAAGCCCTCCCTGCTCTCCAACGCCTTTGAGGCAGTGATAGGCGCTACCTATCTCGAGGCCGGGCTCGCCAAATGTCAGGAGATCACCATCTCTCTACTCGAAGAGACCTATCCCAGGATCGATCTGAGCAGCCTCTCTCAGGACTATAAAACAGCCCTACAGGAGCTGACCCAGGCTACCCATGGTGTCACACCTCTCTACACCATGCTGGGCGCCAGCGGCCCTGACCACAAAAAAGAGTTTGAGATCGAAGTCTCGCTCAATGACACTCCCATAGCCAAGGCAAAAGGCAAAAGCAAAAAAGAGGCCCAACAAAAGGCTGCCAAGATCGCTCTGGCAAAACTCAAGGAAGACAAATGAATACCTTCGGTAAGCGACTCACCCTGAGCACCTTTGGCGAGTCTCACGGCAAAGCACTGGGCTGTATCCTGGATGGGGTGCCCGCAGGGCTCAAGATCGACGAGACCTATATCCAAAGCGAACTAGACAGAAGAAAGCCGGGAAAATCCAAGCTGGAGACCGGGCGAAAAGAAGCGGACAAGGTCGAGATACTCTCCGGCACTTTTGAAGGCTTGAGCACAGGCACACCCATTGCCATGATCATCTACAACACCAACCAAAAGTCCCGTGACTATGACAACATCAAGGCACTTTTCCGCCCAGGACATGCTGATTTTACCTACTGGCACAAGTATGGTGTCCGCGACTACCGTGGTGGCGGGCGCAGCTCAGCCAGAGAGACTGCTGCCAGAGTCGCAGGCGGAGCGATCGCCAAACTGATGCTCTCGCAGGTCGGTGTCTCGATCCAGAGTGGGCTTTGCGAGGTGGACGGCATCACGGCCGAAACCATCGATTTTGACCATGCCAAACACTCCAGGCTCTATGCCCTCGATCCCGACAAAGAGCAGGCACAGGAGCAGGCGATCCTCACTGCCAAAGAAGCCCATGACTCCGTCGGCGGCGTGGTGCTCACCACTGCTACCGGTGTACCTGCAGGACTGGGCGAGCCCCTCTACTACAAGCTCGATGCGATATTGGCCGAAGCCATGATGGGCATCAATGCCGCCAAGGCGGTAGAGATCGGGGACGGTATCGCCAGCACCCACCTCAAGGGCAGCCAGAACAATGATCCGATCACCCCGGAGGGCTTTGCCTCCAACCATGCCGGAGGGATTCTCGGAGGCATCAGCAACGGCGACACACTCATCGTCAAAACCCACTTCAAGCCCACACCCAGTATCTTCCAGAAGCAGGAAACCATAGACACAGAGGGAGAGCCTGCCACTCTCTCCCTCAAAGGCAGACATGACCCCTGTGTCGCGATCCGTGGATCCGTGGTCTGCGAGGCAATGATGGCGTTGACACTGGCAGACATGCTGCTGCTCAATATGGGCAGACGGATAGAGGATCTGGAAAAGATCTACAGCTGACCCAAAAGACCGCTGTAGCCACAGGGCACCTCCTTACTACATATTCTCTTAACTTATTACCGCACCAACCTCTACTCTAACGCTTCCCTTTTTGCAAAAGCAAAAATACCCCCAAGCCTGCGGCAGATACCAGGATAATCGAAGCACCCGAAGTCAGATCATAGCTATAGGAGAACCAGAGTCCCCCCAGCGTAAAGAGTGTCGCAATGATCCCCGAGAGTATCATCATGCCCATCAGAGAGCTGGAGAGCCGTTCAGCGATATAGACAGGGATGGTGAGCATGGCGATCACGAGGATCAGCCCCACTACCTTGATGGCGATCACCACGGTCAGCGCAGAGAGCACCAGGATCAACGCATAGAAAAAGCGTACATTGACCCCCCGAAGTGAAGCATATTCGCTGTCATAAGAGACCGCCAGTATATCTCGGTACCGTAGTGTCACCACCAGCACAATCACGGCCAGCAAGGCACCCATAAAATAGAGATCTGCGCTGCTCACTGCCAGAATGGAGCCAAAGAGATAGCTCATCAGGTCGACATTATACCCCGGGGTTAGGTCGATAAGTATCACACCGATCGCCATGCCCACTGCCCAGATCAGACCGATAAAGGTATCAATACGGTGACGGTCATGCAGTGTCAAGTAAGCAATCAGCAATGCCGCTGCCACAGCAAAAAGCGATGCACCCAAAAAGATAGGGAAGCCAAAAAATACCGCCAACCCGATCCCCCCATAAGAGGCATGCGCCATACCTCCCGCCAAAAAGACCATACGGTTGACCACGATCAGAGAACCGATGATCCCTGCCGCCATGCTCACCAGTACGCCTGCGATCAACGCATGCTGCACAAAGGCAAAAGAGAGCGCCTCTATCATTTCGTCTCCTTCTCTTGTGTAGGGTCACAGTTTGTACACTGCTCTGCACCCAGCATCTGAAGCATCTCTATCTCACAGAAATGCTCTCCCGCTTCATCGTGCGTATGAAACAGTTTACTTTTGTCTCTGATATCATGGTAGGTCAGGTAGTGGTTGATGTGGGCTGCCTTGGTCGCATACTCCAGGATCACAGAGATGTCATGACTCACCACGATGATGGTCATGGTGCTGTTGAGTTTCTTGAGCAATTCATAGATCTCTTTTTGCCCTTGGGCATCGATACTCGCTGTCGGTTCATCCAGCAGCAGTATCCTCGGATGTGCACAGAGGGCTCTGGCGATCATGACGCGCTGCCGCTGCCCACCGGAGAGATCACCGATCTTGCGATCGGCATAGGCTTCCATGCCCACCTCACGGAGTGCCCCCATGGCACAGGTCGCCTCCTCTTTGCCGTAGCCCCAGAGCGGTCTCTTCCCGCCCACATGCCCCATCAAGACCACCTCGATCACCTTGATAGGAAAATCGGTATTGACATTGGTATTTTGCGGTACATAGCCTATCAGAGAGAGGCTTTTGGAAGGTGCTTTGCCATAGACTTCGATGGTACCGGCATCGGGCTTGAGCAGCCCCAACATCAGTTTGAGCAGAGTTGACTTTCCCCCTCCGTTGGGGCCGATAATCGCCAGAAAATCCCTCTCCTCTACAGCCAATGTCACCTGCTCCAGTACCGTCTCTGACTCATAGGCGAAGGATACATTGTTTACTTCTACTGCTTTTTTCATACCCGAATGATAGCGAAAGATTGGTAATGCTACTATGGTATAATCCCAAAACTATGCAACCAAAGGGTACTCATGAAAACATTCTCTCTCCTGCTCCTCCTCTGTTCGGGTATACTCACGGCATCCATAGACTACAGCCGCTATCCCCCCACCAAAGCCTTTGTAGAAAAGATGCATCGCACCTATCATTTCGACAGAGCTTATCTCTACAGGCTTCTCAAAAAAGCCAAACACCAGCAAGAAACACTGGATCGCTACAGAGGCAGGCACAAGGTGGGTACCACTGACTTCAGCTGGCACCGCTACAAATCCAAGATATTGATCCCCGAGAGTATCGCACTTGGCAAAACATTCATGCGCAAAAACCACAAGTGGCTCAAAAAGGCACAGAAGCGCTACGGTATCGACCCCTCTATCATCACCGCCTTTATCAGAGTAGAGAGCAAGTTTGGGATGTACGGCAGCGAGTACAGCGTCTGGGACAATCTGGTGACACTGGCATTTCATCGCAACAGAAAACAGAAATTTTTCCGTGGCGAGCTGGAAAAGGCACTCATCCTCGCCCGCAGAGAGCATCTCGATCCCTTGAAGCTCAGAGGCTCTTTCGCCGGGGCTATGGGCTGTGTACAGCAGGTGCCCTCCATGTATCTGCGGCACGGGGTCGATCTGGATGGGGACGGCAGACGCAATCCCAACGCTATCGCCGACTGTATCGGTTCGATCGCCTCCTTTTTGCACAAACAGAAATGGAACAACCGACTCCCGACCGTCGTAAG
>CAMZLC010000142.1 GCA_947311605.1 uncultured Sulfurovum sp. | reverse complement strand
TTTGAGGTATTGCTTTTTTTCTTTACTTCTTAAAAAAATTGCATTTCAGATTTAAATTTTGGGAAAGATATATCGCATTCCAACAGTCATTATTTGATATAATTCATTTCGCAAGGGAAGGAAAATGCAATGGAAGGAAAACGTATGGGGAGGGCTCTACTTTATCTATTTCTTTTTAGCGCATGCCATGCGCAGGAGGCTCTTCTTCTCGCTCCCGCATTGCCTGCTGAGGACATCAATGCCACCATAGCCCGCATAGAGGCACTCTCCGTCAGCGGTCATCTGAAAGAAGCCCGATCCATACTCTCTGAGTGCTTAAAAAAAGAGCCTGATATGATCCGGCCGCATCTGCTTTATGCCAAATTTCTCTACTGGGATGCCAAACCGATATTGGCAAAAGAGGCGATAGAGCCTTATAAAATGTACGATAAAGAACTGTATGAAAAAATCTATACCGCATGGGCCGTTACTATGCTAAAAAAGGAAAAAACACCCAGATCCAAGATTGAGTTTATCCGTACACTGATGCCTTCTGTACAGGAGGGTTACGATGTGCGCTGGAAAGCGATAGAATCTTATATTCGTATCAAACAATTTAAAAAAGCGCTTTCTCTTACTAAGGCATTGGTGCGCAAATATCCTCAAAGCCGGGAAGCACAGGAGAGACTCGCCACACTGCTCTTTTGGAACGGACAATTTCAAAACAGCCTACACCAGTACATCACACTTCAAAAACAATACGGAAATCACTACAAGAAACAGATACGACAGCTGAAAATTATCGTCCACAAAAGACCTGCGCACAAAGTTAGACCCAAAAAAAGTGCGCCCGACATCGCCCAAAAAACGCAAAAGAAACATCCTGCCAAACATATGGCAGGTGCGGGTATACACCATGCCTCTTTTTCGGACAAACGTTATAAGGACGAAACATACTATATCGAAGCAACATTGCCCATCAATACCTATACACTCTACATCAAAGCGCAGCATACCGATCGTTACGGTCTCAAAGACAGCAAAATCAGCGGAGAGTTCTATCCGAAAATGCCTGAACCTTACTGGGGATATCTCTCTTTTTCTTTCACCCCCCAAGCAGACTTTTTTTCCAAAGAGAGCTTGGGGTGGCATCAGTTTTACGGATACAAGCAGTGGCAGTTCGGGCTGGGGTATGAGTGGGGAGCGTACAAAAGTGAAAATATCGGTCTTCTCTCGGGAGAATACAGCTACTACTTTACTGACTCACTGTACGGGAGACAGGCTTTTTACTATGTGCCAAGCAACCACAGCTGGGCATTACTGAGTGAACTCAAGTACCAAACCCCGCAACACCTTGAGTGGCATATCACTTACACCGTCTCGGCTTCTAATGAAAAAAAGGAGGCATCCAATCTACTGGGAAAGACAGATAAAAAACATATTGAACTTGGAGGAGAGCATCCTCTTTATCAAAACTACACCATAGGCATGAAACTGGGAAAGGAGTGGCTCAAAAGTGAATATCAAAACAAATACAGACGCTCTTATTTTGATCTCTCGCTACGATACCGCTGGTAATATAAATGCAAAATGCCCACTTTATCCAGCACCTCGTCCTAAAAATATCTGAGATTTTTTTCTTTACCTCAATCGCTCTTCTAGTTGTCTTTTTCATACTCAAAGCCTTTTTGGACATCAAAAGGAAATTTCTCAAAAAAAAGTCTTTTCAGGTAAAACACAGGGAGATTCAAGAGGAACTTGCGCATATCTCTCCCAAAAATCTTCCCAAATATGCCAACTATCTCTCCTCCTTATCCGACCATCAAGCGTACCAAAAAGCCATCACGCAGATAGAGGCGACACACCTGTATGACAAACTCTATGCACTGTACGACACAAAGCGTCTGCCGCTTTCACGGCTTGCGCTTTTCCACTCTCTTGCACTTTTGGGAGACCCCAAGATAAGACCGCTTGCCTTATCGTTCACTTCCGATAAGGAGAAAAGAAAAAAGATTCCCGAATTTCTCACGATAGAACTTTATGCATTGTCGCTTAGCAGTAAAAATAGCGTACACATTCAGGAGCTCTACTTTATTCTTGAAACGTTGGATCAGGAGGAATATGCCAGCCAGAAATTTGCGGAATTTTTCCTTGTCAAAGCATTTATTTCCGTGGAAGAGGAAGAGATTCTACGCTTTCTTGCATGGATGAAGCAGCAAGAATTCAATGCGGTCTATTTTGCCGCCATCTATGCACTGAGCGCACTTCCGGTCAACAAACGGCGACATGAAGCACTTTGTGAACTGCAGCACGCCCACCCACGAAACAGGATGCTTATTGTCTCTTTTTTGCGGGTATCGCATCGTTTGGGTTTGAAAGAACCCGATATAGTACTGCGCCATCATAACGATACGGATGATCTGCTTCGTATCGTATGCGCAAAGGTCGCACTAGATATGCTAGAGGATTCATATTATCCGCTCCTCTCTCATTACCTCTACGATCCAAATCCTTATGTGAGGAAAAACTTTTTACTCTCTTTGACCAAATACCATATCAAGACAGAAACACTCATGGCATGGATAGAGGCACACTATCCTCAACATAAAGAAGATTCCCTTACCTTGAAAAGTATCGCTCAGTATCAATCAGGGATATCATGATGTTTGCCTTTTTGCTCGCATTCTTTGAACAGATTCAGTATTTATATCTGTTTTATCTTGCCATTACCAATATCATCACCACATGGATGATTTGGGTGACATTGAAACAAATGGTGCGTTGCTACTACTGTGATATCGATATGCTGCTTCACTCACTTTATCATACGCAGGTCTATACGCCCATCTCCATTTTGGCACCGGCATACAACGAACAGGAAACCATCATCTCCTCTGTCTATTCACTCCTGAAACTGCATTTTCAAGAGTACGAAATCGTGATTATCAACGATGGAAGCAAAGATGAAACACTTGAGAGGATCATCAAGGAGTTTGACCTCTACAGTGTCGCCATCACACAGGAGCTTACACTTGAACATGCAAAGATCAGAAATGTCTACCACTCCCCGCACTATAAAAACCTTACAGTGATAGATAAAGAGAACGGCGGAAAAGCCGATGCACTCAACTCCGCGATCAATCTGGCAAACTATCCCTTGATATGCTGTGTCGATGCCGATACCATTTTGGAAGAAGATGCCATCTTGCACGGATTGGAAAAGTTTGTCAAAGACAGACGGGTCATTGCAGTAGGCGGTGCCATCGGTATTACCAACGGATCGGTGATCAAAGATCATAAAATGAGCGAAAGGAAAGTACCCAACAGCCTGATAGAAGGCTTCCAGATACTCGAATATCTCAGAGGTTTTTTTGCCGGAAGGGTGGGATGGCAAAACTCCAACGGTCTGGTGCTGATCTCCGGAGCGTTTGGTATCTTCAAAAAAGACCTTGTCCTGAAAATAGGCGGCTACCGACACACCATAGGAGAAGACCTTGATCTGCTGATCCGCATGCGACGATACTGCTATGAAAACAACATCGCACATCAAGTCAAATTCGTTTCCGATATTTTATGCTGGACGCAATGTCCCGGAGACTATCAGTCGCTGCTCAAACAAAGAAGCCGCTGGCAAAAAGGACTGCTCGAAACACTCTATCATCATAGAAAAATGTTCTTTAACCCCAAATACGGTATTGTAGGAACACTCTCTCTTCCCTACTTCTTCCTCATCGAAGCATTAGGCCCCATCATCACGTTTCTCGGGGTAGTCTCCATCATCGTACTCTATATGTTCGGTCTGGTCAATCCCTACTCTATTGTACTGTTTTTCCTGCTGGAGTTTGTCTGGGGCGTGATGCTCAATATCTTTGCACTCTATCTGGATCTTTTTACCAAACATGCCTATGTCGGCTACTGGCCCTACATGAAACTGCTGCTGTTAAGTCTGCTTGAACCCTTTGTCTACAAACCGTTACTCAAAGCGGAACTCTTTGTAGCAACGTTTAATTTCATGAATGCAAGCTGGGGAGAGATAAAGCGGAAAGCTTTATAGACAATGATGAAAAAGATTTTTAAATTTTTACTGATCACACTGTTATTCTCATACTATTTTGTTGCCATCGCATTGAACTTTCCATGGATTAACGCACACCTTGATCCGCTTACACTGCTTGGAAAACAAAAGATCGTTACGGTAAAACAGCATGTTTATCTGGGAACCTATCCTGATGCAAAGCGACTTAAAATACTCAAAAGCAAATATGGAATCGAACAGGTTGTCGTACTGCTTGATCCGAACTTTCCACTCTCAAGAGGGCTTGTGAGGGCAGAGAAAAAAATATGCCGTCAAGCGCATATTGATTTTGTCATCGTTCCCATATCCTATTTCTCTTCCAATGTAATGGATTATGTCATTATCAAAAGTATTGTAGAAGAGAGCGACAAGCCCACCTATATCAATGCATACACTTTCGATAAGCGTATGCGTATTTTGAAAAATGTGCTAAAATGATTCATCCGAAAGCACATCATAGTGATGCAGGACAAAACCGCCAAATGCCGCATAATCAACCGGATGGTTTCGTAATCCGGAAAGTTTGTCCATCTGCCCCCAAAAACTGATATCTTTGCCAAATACCGTATAGCTTCGTATCTTTTCCAAACGTGTGCAAGGTTTTTGCAGCCCCTTTTGCGTCAGACAGGCATCCATACTTTTTTGGATACGATAGACCGTATGCACCTCATCTTCTATACGCATACACTCCAGCCCCACATACACTTTTTTACCTGCAAACTTTGCATAATCCAACAACACGGAAGAGAGTCCCAGTGCTTTGTCAATATCGCTTCTGTAACTCATCAAAACCACTTCATCGGCAATGTCAACTACGGAAAAACCGATATTTTTACGATGCAGATAGAGATGATCGAACCAGAAAGGTATGGTCACGGAAAAATGCAACCCGTGTGCATGGGCACTCTTTTTAAGGCGACGCAGCGTTGCCAGATACTGGGTAAGTATCTTTTCTCTCTGTGCTTGAAAACCGGGCAAAAGATAGGGTTCGATATCGACTTGATACCCTTTGATGAAAGAATAGCCCTCTTTCCATCGGGCCAGTTGTGCAATATCATGCATCAGGTGCGTACTGTTGTCTATGTCCGAAGGCGCACCGTTAAGACCGTACAGTGTGATATGCGCATCACTTTGTTTCAGCCTCTCAAGTGCTTGTCGAAACCCTTTCCCAACCTGCATATAGAGACGGGAAATATCCTGTTTTTTCAGTGGATTCCCATAGACATTTTCCGGTTTCCATGCCCATACGCCAAGTGGTGCGGGGTGAGGCATGCTCACAGTATCGTTCTGCTCAAAAGAGATTGAGGAAACCGGAGTTCGTGATGAGGCGGAGAGTACCACAAAATATTTCAGCTGCCCAAGATCCACCTTTTTGTAAAGCGACTTCAGTGGCAATCGATGCTGAATCGGAAGCTTATAGTGGTCTTCTTTTTCAAAATATATTTTATCCGCAATCCCCATAGAGAGCACATCACTGAGATTACCGTCAATGCGTATCGTATCATACCCAAGCGCATTGAGATACACATCGTTTCTACTTAAATCAAAAAGATACATCACGCCATGCACCGTATGGAGTACCTTCGTGGGCTTCTTATAGATCAGAAGATGTGATCTTGGCGTAAAATAGGGCAATTTCCCTTGTGTTATCTCTTTCATGCCAAGTACTTTCCCATGCATATCGCTTGTCACATCTATCAGGCTATTGGGTTTGAAACGGTGCGTCAAATCGGCTGCCCTAAGTGATAGGACAACACCAAGCAGCATCAGCGCAGTTCTAAAACCCATTGGTTCAATCCTTTTTTTGCATTCAGTATCAACTTGTTCTTGCGTATGGTTGCATCCTTGTCAGATACCGGTTTCATGCCTTTGTATGCAAAGGTCAATCCTTCGATATCCACAGGCGCATAGAGTGTCAACACAAGCTGATGTGCCTTTGTCTCATACCTGAATACCACCCTGTCTCTTTTGTCCCAGTATGCACCAAATACTTCCATCGTCGGCTTCCAGACATCCTCGGGCAGCTTTTTGTAGAAATCTTCTATAAAATAGGGATCCAGGTTTTTCACTTTATACAATGTCAAATCCGGATGATCCAAAATGGTATATACCGCCCCATTGTCATAGATTTTTTTAAAAAGTGCCAACGCGCTGCCGGTACGAAAATACATAGGAGGGAAAAATTCATCTTCCAGCACAAGAGGAATCTCCCAGACCTTGCTTGGATCACTGAGTGTTTTATACGATTTCATGTAGCGATAGGGAAAATAGCTCAACACGTCCTCCGCGGAGAAAGATGAACTGTAGCGGTATCCGAATTTTTCCAGTACTTCAGGAAGATGCGGGTTGTACAACAGTTCGCCGCTTCTGAAAGAGACCACCTCTTTTACTCCGGCACCAAGCAGCAGCTCTTTGGCGACCCTGACCTCTCCGCAGACAGTCGGATCTCCGCTGTCTTCAAGATCCGATACCGAAAACGGCTGATAGTCAGGATAGGATTCGTTACAATCCCCTCTGGGAAGCAAAAAGAAATTTTTGGTATGGACGATAGTGTGCCCACCTATCTCATGACCTCTGTTTTGTGCATCGAGAAGATGGTGCAGATTTTTAGGTAGGAAAAATGCCCTGTCTTTATCATCGGTAATATATTTGACCTGAATATTATACGTCGCTCTAAAGCCAAGCTTCTCCTCTACGGCGGTAAACCGGGGGATATTCTTGATAGATGTATCAAAGTCAACATCATGCGTCATCATCACTGTTGCCTGATTACCGTCCTTGGCAGTATGAAGCATCAGCGACGATGTCACGGTTTGCTCGTAAATACCTTTGAGAAAAAGGATCATAAAATCCGAAAGCGGCTCAAAATGGTTGATATATGCTTTGTTTGCATGAAAGTCTTTGGCAAACAGGTTTCTGTACCGAAGGTCAAACAAAGAGATACCCAGATTGATCGCAACCCCTTTGCCATAGTGGTTCAGGCTGATCGCCGTTGCATTGTCTTCATAGCAGGCAATCGGTATAGCGGAACCTATTTTGATCATATTGGTAAAAGGTGCTTTACTCAGCGTAGAGAGCGAATAGTTCTTCTCTTCGGGCGTGTTCATATAGCCGTAATACTCGGATGAAAGCAGGCGAAGCGTATAATGAGAAGCCGAAGGCGTATAACTCCGATAGCCGAAAAGATCCTTGAATGCTCCGTATCGTGTAGGGAGGATTTCGTTACCGATCAGTACGCCGCCGTTTTTGACAAATGTATGAAAAAAAGTATTTTGCTCCGCGGTAAGTGTTTGCGGTTTGTCAATATCAAAATCCAGAAAAATAATCTTTGTCCGTTTCAGCACATCAAAATCATAGGAAAAGATATACGGTATGCCGGAAGTCTGAAGCATCTCTTTGAGAAAGAAATGCTCTTTTTTCGTACTGTAGATACCGATAGTATTGCTATTGGCGGGCAAAATGGAGCTGTTGCTCTCAGGCAGATAGATAACGGGTTTTGCCGGTTTTGTTTTGAGCCCATAGACAAATGGAACGTCCGGTTGGGCAAAAAACACGCTGCCTACCATATAAACGGCAGAGAAGAGAAGAAAAAGCAAAAACACAAAAGAAACAATATTGATTTTTTTCATGAAAAAAGAGATCTTTCAAAGATATTTTCTCTACTATTTATTGAGTAAGAGAAGTAACAACATTATACAAAATTGCCCTTTAGAAAGCTATTTTATCTCAATCTTACGCACAAGTCTGTTTTCTTTGTTTTCTGTCTCCCATACACCTTCATTGGCAAGTCTGACCGCCCTGTTCGTTTTGCCGATCTGAAGCAAAAGCGTATAACTGCCTTTCTCCACATGATCAAGCATCATACTCCCACCCACTCTTACCGTTTCACCGGGGTAAAATGTGCGGGTATCCACTGTAAGCGGCAGACGATAGGTGCGGGTATCGTTTTTGAGTATCAAAGAGATATCCGACTTCACATAGGGGGCGGCGTATCCTTTGTTCTCTATGGCCAGAGAAAATGACAGTTTCTTATCGCTTTGGAGGATATCCAAACTTTTTGCCACCAGTCTATAGCCCAGATGTGATTTGATCTGCGCATAACACCCCTGATCTCTCCACTTTTGCAGTACATCCGGATGGTAGGCATCATTAAGAAACGCATATTGCATCTCTTTGAGTGCAGCAACGGCATGGTCACAATCAGTCAATGCCGCATCATCCCCCTCTCCAATACCGCAGGTCTCTCCGCCTACAGGTGCATAGCGGGCATCGTGGGCTACATACGCTTTCCAAAGGCTGATATTGTCTTCATCATACGTACCCATATCCGTCTTATCGGCAAGGAAACAGTCATTGTGATGCCCTATTTTTGCCCGCATATCCTCACCGTAGGCTGTCTTGGCAGTAATCTGAGCCGTATCATTCACCCCTCCATAATAGGCTGAACCGCCAAAAAGCTCCTCTTTGTGCATCGGTGTGCGTATCTGGATATATTTGTCGGGGAAAATCTTTGCCCACGCTTCAACGATCTCTTTTCGGTTTTGTATATAGGTGCTGTTACTTTCTGCATAATCGCCGGTAAACGTATGCCACTCTCCCCAGGCGCCTATCGTCCCCGCCTGCACTACGGAGATCACATCTTGGTAGGCTTGAAGCAGCGGTGCCAGCTGTGAAAGATGCCCCATAATGATCTCTCTTGACGGATCTTCACCCTCAAGGGTGTTACGATATTTCAGACGAAAGACCAGCCTTACGCCACTGCTGTTTGCATCACAGAGGTTGCTGCGAATGGTCTCCAGAAAATCATCAGGCAATGTTTTGGTCGTGTTGTACGCTTCCAGACTGAGGGGTGCATAGACTAAAGTATAACCGCTTTGAGACGCATCATCAAAGATATTTTCATCATGTGTTTCATTGAGCGGATAATCCGCATTGTAAAACCCTCTGTCGGGATTGTGCAGATCGCTGCTGCTGTCTTCACGGTAACGGTACGCCTTTTCCGTACTGTCCTCTCTTGAGAGATGCAACCCCGAAACAACAAAGTCTTTGAGGGTATGAATCACATATCCGTCAAACGCATCATGGTCTATCTCTGTATCCAAAATCCCTCTCATCTTCTTCGGGTCTGCATAAAACGATACGTTGTCGTCACCGATATTTGAAAGCTCAAGGGCTATTTTGACCTTTTTCCCCTTCCTGTCGGCATACACAAGGGTACTTTTGGCATAAGGGTAGATACGTTCCGGGTATGTCGTGTAGTCCATAACGATTACTTCATCGGCGATATCAACGATCTCCTCATTGAGTGGCCGGTTGTTCGGATACGCCTGAGAGATTTTGTCCAGCCAAAACGGCATACTCACCGCCAGCTTCAACCCCTTCCCATGCAGTGACCCGGCACTGTGTTTGAGCAAAACAAGATAATCTTGCCATGCCTCTTTGTTGTCGCTGCTGTTTTGGTCCGCAAACGATGCCCACGGCTCAATATCAATATGCATACCCACAATAGGCTTCTCATGCGTATTATTATACGATGCAATCATCGCTATCTGGTCGTCGATATAGGACAGAGAGGGGTGTGCGGACATCAGGTACCACACCTCCGCCCCATTTTGCGTCAACACCTCCGCATTGGCCACAAAGCGGTTTTCCCCCCGATCTATGGGATTGAGATAGATGAGAGGCGCACGGTAGCCTTCTGTTTGCCCTATGGCTCGATCATACGCAGCGACACCATCCCAACAGTAGAAGGAGAGTTTGTCTAGAACCGAAAGTGTAGTCTTTTCTCCTGTGCCTCCACAGGCAACAAGAAAAATTATAGTGGCCATCAAAAAAAACGAACGCAGTATCTTCTTCATCCCAATGCTCCTTTTGCAATAGTGTCGTGATATATCATGATTTTTACAAGCAATGCCTTTACTCCAACCCAGACTATGCAATAGAGATCACCCATCTTCTACAAAGTATTAGTGCATAATTTAGGTTCAAGATCACACCTTTTTGCCTACGCCCTCTGTGCCCTCTATCAAATGCCTCTCAAACTCTCTTAGTCTCTTGATCACGGAGATAAACTTGGTGATCTCTGTCCAGTGATCTATGAGGTAGGAGAAGCTATCGTTGACCTTGCCAAAGGCATTGCCTGTCTGGGTCACCACGCCCAATGCGACCACACCGGCAAAAAGTGACGGCCCCATCAGCAGATAAGGTACAATGATCATCACCTGCCCATACATCGCACTCCAGAGCGTAAAGTAGGAGTAGTGGTTGAACATCTTGAAGTAGTTGCGTTTAAGCCCTGTGAAGAGCTCAAACACATCGGGGAGACTACGGTATAGGGTGTCATCTTCAGAATAGACAAGATGCTTACGATAGGCTGCCTCCACCTTCTGGTTTTCATACTCCAGTCCGGGTAGCTTAATACCCACCAAATAGGATGCCAGCATACCGCCCAGCGAGGTGATCAGCGCGATCCAGACCAGTGAACCCTCATAGACCTGTAGCCAGGGGATAGTGATCTTCTTGGAGAGCTCCCAGAGGATGGGGATGAAGGCGATCAGCGTCAGAATCGCCCTGAACATCCCCAGCCCCAGACTCTCCAGACTTCTGGAGAAGCTGTAGGTATCCTCTTGTATTCGCTGTGACGCCCCCTCTATATTTCCCTCTGTTGCCTCCCAGTATGGCAGATAATAGTAAGTGATCGCCTCTCTCCAGCGAAAGGCATAGTGCTGTGTGAAGTAGTAGATCGCCACTGCCAGTGCGATCAAAGTCAGTGCGATATAACCAAACTCCTGCATACTCTGCCAAAATGCATCAATATCTTCCGCTTTTTGCAGAATATTGTAAAATTTGCCATACCATTTGTTGAGTGCCACAGTCAGCTCGACCTGCCCCCAGATCATAGCAGTCAGCAAAAAGAATCCACCCCAGGCCCACAGTGCCCACTCTTTCGTCCCAAAAAAACTCTTAATCATTATGCAT
>CAMZLC010000141.1 GCA_947311605.1 uncultured Sulfurovum sp. | reverse complement strand
CGCGCGGTATGGGAGGCGCAGGCATCGCACTCAGCCAGGGAGCAGAGTCCGCGCTGGTCAACCCTGCCCTGATCACAGGAGTAGAGGGAAAAGAGATCTCCTTTGGGGCTACAGTATTCATGCCATCGATCGATACGACACTAGGTATAGAAAAAAGCAGCAAGGCTGATCTAAGCCTGATCCCCTCTGTCTCTCTGGCACAGAAGCTCACAGAGCATGTCTATATCGGTACAGGGATGTGGGGGACTGCCGGTATGGGTGTGGATTTCAAAAACAATCCAAGCCATATGAATATGCGCACACAACTTCAGCTCATGCAGTTTGCCGTGCCGGTAGCCTATAAAACAGGAGGACTCAGCCTTGCTGTCGCACCGGTGGTACAGTATGGTTCACTGGATATCAGCTATACCCGCGGTGGCGCGCAAGTAGGTGCAGGGGTCTCTGATGACTTTGGCTATGGGGTGGACCTGGGTCTGGTCTATGATTTTGGTAATGGCTTCAAGGTAGGTGCCGTCTACAAATCACAGATCGAGATGGTCTATGCCGGACAGCTGACAGACTCAGCCGGTGCCATGGGTATCGCTCTGCCTGACGGCGATCATCTCGATCAGCCTGCCGAATATGGGGTGGGACTCTCCTACAGCAGCGGCGGACACACCTTTGCCGTGGACTACAAGCGTATCGCCTGGTCTGATGCAGCAGGCTACAAGGTATTTGGCTGGGAGGATCAGGATGTCTTTGCGGTAGGGTACCAGTACGCACAGGACAACTGGGCGATCAGACTGGGCTACAACCATGGCAGTAGCCCCATTAAAGTCAATGCCAACCCCAGAATCAACATGTTCAACCTGCTCGGCTTCCCTGCCACGGCAGAGGATCACTATACTGTGGGAGCCAGCTATGCCTTCTCTGAGGATCTGACGCTGGATCTGGCTCTGGTCTATTCGCCTGAGTCGAAGACATCCTTCTCTCTGGCACCGATGGTACCGGCACCCATCACCAACACGCACTCCGAACTCAGTACCAGCTTTCAGTTGACCTATCGGTTTTAACACTCTTGGAGCAGCGACTTCAGTCGCTGACATGCGACTAAAGTCGCATCCCCTTGGGTACAACAACCCTTCGTCCACACATTCGCCCTACTTAAAAATATGCTATACTGTCAGATACCAATAGAGAGGAGTTTACTATGAGTTTTGGAAATATCATACTGTTGATCATAGTCGCTGTGATCGGATATCTGATCGCTATCTACAACAAGTTCGTCTCACTCAAGGCCGGTATCGATGCTTCCTGGTCGGATATCGATGTACAGCTCAAGCGTCGCTACAACCTGATCCCTGCACTGGTCGAAACAGTCAAAGGCTACAAGGACTACGAGGGTGAGACTCTAGAAAATGTCATCAAAGCACGACAGATGGGCACAGCAGCTGGCACTGTCAAAGAAAAAGAGGTGGCCGCCAATATGCTTACCGGTGCGCTGGGCAAGCTTTTTGCGCTGGCAGAGGCCTATCCGGATCTCAAAGCCAACACGACCTTTATCAATCTCCAGATGGAGCTAAGCAATATCGAAGGGGCGATCCAGAATGCCAGACGCTACTACAATGCCATCGTCCGAGACTACAATACCAAAATAGACTCCTTCCCTGACCTCTATATCGCCCGAAAGTACCACTTCACACCTAGAGACTACTTTGAGTTGGACGAGAATGAAGCAGCCATGGCGAGAAAGATGCCAGAGATCAAGTTCTAGGTGAGCCTCATGAAGAGACTGCTCCTTGTTGTTCTTTTTTTGATTGGCACCCTCTCCTCGGCTGAGAGGATACAGCGCTTCGTCGTCGATACCACCATAGACCAAAGCGGAGAGCTGTTTGTCACGGAAACCATCGACTATGACTTCGAAGGTGCTTCCAGGCATGGCATCTACCGCGATATTCCCTTTATGATCAAATATGCAGGTGTCAAAAGGGATCTGGGGCTGGATGATTTTTTTGTCCTGATGGACAACACTCCTGCCCAATGGGTCAAAAGCACGCGCAACTCCACACGCGCAGGCAAGACCATAAGACTGAAGATCGGATCTGCAGATCAACTGATCTCTGGAAAACACACGTATACCATCTCCTACCGCATCTCCAGAGGCGTGCTGCCTGCAACAAATAACAGCACGAAGGATGCCGTCAGGTGGAATGTCATAGGTACCGGCTGGCAAGTTCCCATCGCAGAAGCAAAGGCCACCTTTTCCCTCCCCTCCTCCTTGAATCAGAACATAGTACAGCTCTCCACCTATACAGGAACTTATGGGAAAACCGGCTCTGCAGCAAGCGCTACATGGAGAGATCCACAGCACCTGCTCGTCACTGCTAGAAACCTGAAGCCCCACGAGGGACTCACTGTAGAGCTGGCTATCCCTGCCGATACACTAGATCAGAGTGGGCGAGAAAATACCCAAAAAACCTTTTGGCAACAAATTTTGGGCAGCTGGCACTGGGCGGCACTCTTTGGGTTTTTGCTCTTTTTTTACAAGAAGCTCAAGGAGCAAACCGGCTACATCGACCACCGTTCTGTCGCCGTACAATATCAACCTCCCCAAGACCTTACACTGCTCCAGTCTGGGCTCATTCTGGACAAAAAGGCGGATGACAAGGACTTTGCAGCAGCAGTACTGGAGCTGGCACAGCTAGGGTACATTGAAATCTACCAAAAAGATGATTCTGTCGCACCCCTTCTCAAGCGCACGCAGAAGCAGATCCAAGGGCTTACCAACAATCAAGTCCTCCTGCTTAATCATACTTTTTTTAAGGACAATGCATCAAGCTACACCTTAGAGACAGACTCACAGTCCAAAGCCACAGCCCTACAGAGCCAGTTTGCCAAGATCAATAGCGATCTCTATGCCTGGTCAGTAGCCGATGGCTACATGAGTGAAAATCCTCAAAAGAGCCGATCTAAGTTTTTAAAAACTGCCGCATTGATACTGCTTCCACTCTTTGTGTTTACACTCTATACCCTCAGCATCACCCTGGGTACCGATATCACTGCACTGATACTCTTCTCCTCCGTTTTTGTGGGAGCAGGCATGTTCGTCTTTTTTCAAAAAGGACTTTTTAGCAAGCTTTTCGGTCTCGTCTTTGCCCTGATGGGAGGTGGCATACCCCTGGTCTCTGCTTTTGCCGAGTCAGACATGAGTCCAGCCGATCTTCTCTTGGGGCCGCTGGGCGTCTTCTTTGTCCTGCTTTTTGCTGCCATTTATGTCTATAGGCATACAGGAAAATTTACCCCAAAAGGTGCGCAGACACAAAAACATCTCTTGGGTCTGGAGAGGTTCATCAAGCGGGTCAAAACCGATGAGATCAAGCGCAGACTGGCGCGTGACCCCCTCTATCTGGACAGATTGCTTCCCTATGCGATGCTGTTTGGGGAGACAAAACACTGGATAGCGCTTTATGACATGCTCAAGATCTCCATGCCGGGATGGTATCGTGGCAATCTGGACGGACTAAGTCATTTTGACAGCAGTGTCAGTGCCACCGCTACACCACCATCTAGCAATGATACAGGAGGAGGAGGAGGCTTCTCTGGCGGGGGTGTTGCCTTTCGGTGGCTCCATCCCACTTGGTACCATGTATACCGTTTGTTGCTTGAAAGCAGCCACAGGAGGGCGACAAGCTAATGTGGTAGAGGCCTGCCAAAGTTAAAGGCTGAGTACTCAGAAGAGGAAGAGGAGGTGGAGAAAGAGAATAAGGAGCATGAGAAGAAGGAGGAGGAGAGTGAACGGGAGTAGGAGG
>CAMZLC010000140.1 GCA_947311605.1 uncultured Sulfurovum sp. | reverse complement strand
TTGAGAAAGGCACCGGTACTGGTCTCGATCCCTTTGGCGGCGACCAGTATCTTCTGCCCGTGATCGACAAAATGCTCTCTCATCCAGGCACGCACAAACTGTGCGGGGATCGCCATGATGAGGTACCTATACTGTAGCGCCTCTTCTACCGATACAAAATGCTCGATCTCCCGAGGGGTACGAGAGGAGATCACTACACTGTTGCGTTGACTGTAGGCATGATAGAGTGCCTGCCCCCATTTGCCTGCACCTACGATGGCAATTTTCATGCAGGTACCTCCCCGCGAGTAATCACATTCGCAAACCTGTCCAGATCTTCGTTGTATCCGATACAGACAATCGTATCTCCACTATCGAGCTTATGATCGATCCCTGAAGTGATAAAAATAAAAGTATTGCTCAACTCGATATCCAACATCCCTACAAGCAGTACACCATACTCCGAAAAGCTTACCTCTTCGACCATCATCCCATGCAGAAACGAGCCCTCAGGTATCAGCATCTCCCGAAATGATATTTTGGAGTCATCCGAGATGAAGCTGTCCAAAAGCTTGGTTGCTACCGGACGGACTAGCATATTGTGTATTCTGTTGGCACTCACCTTGTAGATATCGATGATTCTGTTCGCCCCTGCCATTTTGAGCTTTTGGGTGGTATAGACAGAATCAGAGATCGCCACAATAGTTGCATTGGGATAGAGTGCCCTCAAGGAGAGGGTCAAAAATACATTGAGATGTTCGTCCTCCATCACGCAGATGATATAGCTGTCATCATCGATATGCAAGGCTTCCAATTCTGCATCATTGGTCACATCGACCAGCACCACGTCCAAGAACTTATCATTTTTTGCTTTTTCGTAATACTCAGGAGTGGACTCAATGATATGCAATCTAAACTGGTCGGTACGCAAACCCTTTGCCAATGATCTCCCCTGTCTGCCATAGCCGAACAAGAACGCCTGCTTACCCATGATCCACACCCTTGTACTTTTTTCTGAAATGCTCGATACTGATACGCACGCCCATCATGAGAAGAGTATCCTCGTACTCAAATGTCAGTTCCTTATTGGGATTGAAGATGAACACACCGTCCACACCTCTTTGTACCCCCAGAAAAAGAATTTTGTATTTGGAGAATTCGATCTCCTTGATCTTCTTGCCTATGAGCTTGGCATGCGAATATACCATCACTTCGTCAATATTGGCGATATTTTTACCCGTCAGTATCGCCTGCATGCCATTATAGAGTACGGGTTGGTGTATGGCTGTGCGCAGCATCACATTGGCCACATTGCTGGGTGTGAGTACATGATCCACACCTGCCAGTCGAAATTTCTTATGCATACTCTCGTCTGTGGCTCTTGCTATCACATGAATATCCTTGGAGAGGCTTTTGACATTGAGGGAAATATAGATATTTTCTATATCGCTGTTGGTCAGACACAGTACGGTAATATTGGTATACTTTAGATCAAACTTGGAGATAACATCATGTCGGCTGGCATCATCATGGATGGCTTTATAGCCATCTTTAATCGCCTGTTTGACCCTAAGCGGGTCCTTGTCTATGATGACATAAGCATCTTCTAGTCCAGCCTCCTGACGTAAAAACATTTTTGCCAGTTGCCCGTAGCCGCAAACGATAATGAATTTCTCATTTTTGTTGAGATCTTCAATAATCCTGCTCTCTTTGAGCTCATCCAGCTTCTCTGAAAATGCGGAGACGATGACCGAGGTCACAAAGGAGATCATGGCTATACCGCTGACAATAATGACCATGGAGACCGCTTTTCCCTCTGTAGTCACAGGAGAGATGTCTCCGTACCCCACAGTAGATATCGTCACCAACGCCCAATAGAAAGCATCAAACAGTGTCGTAATGTTCGGGTTCTTTGTCTCCTCGAAGACATAGATGGCTATCCCTGCCGTAGCAACAGTAAAAAGCAATAAAAAAAGCAGTGTAAGAAGCTCAAATTTCTTATTGGCCAATACCTCCACAAACTGATTGATGCTTTTTGTATACCTGAGCAACTTAAAGACTCTAAAAAGTACAAAAATACGGAGTATTCTAAGTGGTCTATAGGCAGGAAGTATCGCCAGAAGATCTATAATGGCCGAAGGCGATAGGATAAACTCAAATTTGCTTTGGGCTATTTCCTTTGCGAGGATACGCCATGAGAATGGCTTATGCAAGAACATAGACTGCTCATACTTCTCCACAATATACCTATGCAGATCGCTGTGTACCCAGAGGCGCAAAAGATACTCAAAGAGAAAGATAGTCGAAACGATATAGATGTCATAGAAATCCATCCAGGAAGGCACAGTATTGCGAACCTCATAAACCAAAATAGTGACCGAAGTCAAGATGAGAAATATCATCATCGAATCAACATACTTTTTATAAGGGTTGTCTGGGTTATAGAGAACCTCTTTGATAAATGATTTTGTTTTTTGGTAGACAGGCGAGGCGTTGAGCCAAAAAGCCAGCTTAATGATTGCCCTAGAGATCATAGCACCCCCATAGTGATCAGGAGAGCCTCTGCTTCAGAAGCGCATTGACTTTGCCTGGATTGGCAGAGCCCCTGCTCGCCTTCATCGTCTGTCCTACAAAAAAGCCAAAGAGCTTCTCTTTGCCCGCTTTGTACTCTGCCACCTTGTCGCCATTGGCTGCCAGGATTTCATCGATGATGGCAAGTATCGCCCCATCATCGCTGACCTGCGCCAGCCCCAGTATATCGATGATCTCATCTATGTCGCGCTGCGTATGTGCGAACAGATAATCCAGTACCTCTTTGGCCCCCTTGCCTGAGACGGTATCATCCGCAATCTTCGCTACGAGTCTGCCCAGCGTCTTAGCATCTACAGGTGAATCTCCGATCGCTATATTCAGCTTGTTGAGCCGTCCCAGAAGCTCCGAGGTCAGCCACGTGACGGCCACCTTGGGTACAGCACCATGTGCGAGCATCTCTTCAAAATAGACTGCCATCTCCTTGTCTGCGGTGATCACCAGCGCATCATACTTTTTGATTCCCAGTTCGCCCACATAGCGCGCTACCTTCTCGTCCGGAAGCTCCGGGATCTTCTTGGCCTCCTCCATCATCGCCTCTGTGACCAGTGTAGGTCTCAGATCGGGATCCGGAAAGTAGCGGTAGTCCGCACTGTCCTCTTTGCCCCGCATGCTCTTGGTGATGCCTTTGTCTACATCCCAGAGCCTCGTCTCTTGACGTACCTCCTGCGCATAGAGACCATCTTCATAGGCTTCCGTTTGGCGCTGCACCTCATACGCGATAGCCGCAGCGACAAAACGAAAGGAGTTGATATTTTTGATCTCAGCACGGGTACCGAACTCTTTTTGCCCTTTGGGGCGGATAGAGACATTGACATCACAACGGAAGGATCCCTCCTGCATATTGGCATCAGAGATATCTAGGTAGCGCACGATAGCGTGTAGTTTCTTGAGGTATCTGACTGCCTCATCTGCAGAGCGCATATCCGGTTCAGAAACGATCTCCAGCAGTGGTGTGCCTGCACGGTTGAGATCTACCTTGGAGATCGCACCCTCATGCATATTTTTGCCTGCATCTGCTTCCAAATGGGCACGAGTGATACCGATCTCCTTGCTGCTTCCATCCTCAAAATCGATCGTCAAACTCCCCTCTCCCACGATAGGAATATCAAACTGACTGATCTGGTAGGCCATGGGACTGTCCGGATAGAAATAGCTCTTACGGTTAAAAATAGAGCGCTGATTCACTACCGCTCCCACGGCATAACCAAAATTCATCGCTTTTTTTACCGCCTCGAGGTTGAGGACAGGCAACGCACCAGGCAACGCCAGACAGGTGGGGCAGGTATGACTGTTTTGCTTCGCTGCAAAACTCGTGGGGCAGGAACAGAAAATTTTTGTTTGGGTATTGAGCTGGACATGCACCTCAAGACCGATAACGGTTTCAAATATCATAGTAACCTTCTAACATAATAGATTAAAAAATTTACATGATTATACCGTGTTGGTGATTTGAGAGAGTTTGTGGAAAGATAAGTAGATTGAGAGGGGGCGCAAACAGCCCCCTGCTGTTTTAAAAATCGTAAGTAACGCCTGCTGTGACAATATTTGCCTTGATATTGGTAGTGCCCTCATTATGAAGCAGGTTTTGGTAGTCAACCCATACCCCCATACCTTTCTCCTGATCCCCCTGTCCGTCAAAAGACCTGAAAGCGGCGACAGCCTTGTCCTTACTTAGATCATACTCCATGCCGATGCCCATACTTAAGCCGGATTCATCATGCATCTTTGTCCCCGGAGCGATCGAAGGATGATCACACTCGATCTTGGTTTTACCGTAGCCTATCAGCCCATAGATATTCAGTTTATCGCTAATAGGGTACTGTGGCTTCAGGTAGATACCATAATGTGTAGTCTCGGCAAAATCCTTATCGATGCTCGCCTTAAAGGCTCTTGCCTCTATCCCGATATACTGGTTGAAATCATACCCAATTCTCCCGATAACACCATAGGTGGTCTCCTTGAGTCTGCTTCCTGTGGCACAGGGGCAATCCCTGCTTGTACCCGACCAAAGCAGACCCAAACCTATATAGAACGGATTCACAGGCACTACCGCAGGTGCAACATTCTTGCCGGCACTCAATACCCCACTTGCCAACAATGAAGCAAGTACCAATTTTGTCATACGACTTTTCATTTTTAGTCCCCTGGTTTCG
>CAMZLC010000139.1 GCA_947311605.1 uncultured Sulfurovum sp. | reverse complement strand
AGATGGCTAAGTAAAAAACTTCAGATGCGAGGCGCGTATTTTTTGTTTGATTTCGGCGTACTAGGGTACGTCGTAATTAAACAAAAAATGCAGCAACGAAGCAGGTGAAGAGTTTTTACGACGCCATCAAACTTGACTACAGTCGACTTTTTGCGTAAACTCGACCCGAGTCAACTTTTATAAAGGAAATAGGGATGAGTCCAACTCGAGAACATAATAAAAAGAGAACCAAAAAAGCTATTATTCAGGCTGCAATTAAGCTATTCGGAGAAAAAGGTTATGAAAACACAAGCATAGAGCAACTTGCAAAAGCAGCTGGTGTTGGAAAAGGAACCGTTTACAGTTATTTTTCAACCAAAAGGGATATTTTTTACGCTTTTTGTGAGGGAGAACTGGAATACATCCATGAGCAACTGGCCATAAAAACTGACAAGAATGCTCCGATCCTTGAACAGATGTTAACCATTTTTATGGCAGAATTTGACTATATAACCCGTAACCCTGAGTTCGGCAGATTATTTATGCAAGAGATGATCTTTCCAAATTCATCAGCATTTCATGACAATGAAGAGCATCTGAACAAATATTTTGAAATGATTTTCCCAATAATAGAACACTCTCAAGCAAGAGGTGAAATCCGCCAGGAAATCGATTCATTACATGTTTGCGGACATTTCTTTTCACTGTTTTTACTTCTTATCCATACCTATTATACGAAAATGATTCCAGAAACTGAGGCTGAACAAACATTAAAATCCTTGTTTTCCCAGGTGCTGGAAGGACTTCAACCACAATCACAAACAGTGAATATGAAAGGTATTCATCATGAATAGTCGACTCCCCTCCCCACAATCATCACGGGCAAAAGTTGTCTTCCTGATATGGAATAATCTCCCCAGGCTCTTGCTTCTTTCGATGATTTTTTTAATCATCATTTTTAGAGTCATGATTAATAAACAGAGCGCTCAAATTGCTGATGAAAAAGCAGCTGCCATCAGTCAGAAAAAACCGCCTGTCAATGTAGTCACCCTGACACTTTCTCCCGCTTCAATTTACGATCGAATAAACTTGCCAGGAAGCATAGAGCCGTGGACTCAATTAAAAGTCCTGGCAAAAACTCAAGGAACCGTAACTGAGGTTCCAGTGACAGAAGGCGACACTGTCAAACAGGACGAACCCATTGCCATGATCGAAATTGATGATTACCGGATCAACCTAAATCGTGCCCAAGCTGCGTATAATCTTGCAAAGGCTGAATTTAAAAGGGATCAGTCAATCTACTCTAAAGGGATGATTCCCACTGCAGATCTCGACGCAAAAAAAACCAGGGTTCAAACCACAAAAGCCGATTTTGAATATGCCCAACTGCAGTACTCACGGTGTACAATCACTGCACCCATTGATGGAATCATACAAAGCCTCGATGCAAAAGTTGGTTTATTCCTCTCAACAGCCGACCCGGTAGCAGAGATCCTGAAAATAGACCGTTTAAAAGCGGTCATAGGAATTCCAGAGTCTGACGTGAATGCAGTTCGACAATTAGACACAGTTGCAATCACCATTCAGGCTTTGAATGATAAAACAGTTATTGCCAAAAAACATTTCCTGTCTTCTGCTCCTGAAACAATTGCCAGATTATATAATCTGGAGCTTGAAATTGATAACAGCGATGGAAAAATACTTCCAGGTATGTTTGTCCGTGCCGACATTATCAAAGCAAAGATAGATGATGCCATCATCGTTCCATTCTACAGTGTTATCTCAAGAAATAATGAGCAGTTCGTCTTTGTGGAACAGGATGGCGTTGCAAAAAAGCATAGAGTTCACCTTGGAATCATGGAAAAGTGGATGGTCGAAATTGAAGATGGGTTAAAAAAAGGCGACAAGCTCATAATTGAAGGGCACCGGGATGTTAAAAATGAACAAAAGGTCAGAGTCGTAAAAGCACTTTCCGACCGAAAAGAACTGCCACTATGATCATCTCCGATACAGCAGTCAAAAAGAGCAGTACTGTCATAGTTCTCTCTCTTCTTCTCATTGTATTTGGAGTCTACTGTTACAGGGTTTTGCCTCGGGAGAGTGACCCTGATATCACCATTCCAAATGTTTTTATCTCTACCAGTTATCGGGGCGTATCACCCACTGACATAGAAACCACAGTAACAATTGAGCTTGAAAAGAAATTAAAGGGCCTTGAGGGACTCAAAAAAATCAAATCCGTCAGTTCTGAAGGACTCTCATCCATAAATATTGAATTTGTAACCGGGACAGATATAGACAAGGCTCTGCAGGATGTAAAAGACAAAGTTGATGAAGCCCTTGGAGACCTTCCAAGTGATCTTGAAAATGATCCGTCAGTCTTTGAAGTAAATTTTTCAGAAATGCCAATAGCCGTCTTTTCTTTAAGCGGCACCTGCGGTCTCCCCTGCCTAAAGGATATCGCTGATGACTTAAAAGACGAAATAGAAGGCATTACCGGTGTACTTGAGGTTGAAGTAACCGGCGGATTGGAACGTGAAATTCGGGTAGAAATTTTTCCTGAAAAACTTGCCTATTATGGTCTCAGTATCGCCACCTTTCAGAAAATCGTACAAGCTGAAAATACCAATACTTCTGGTGGAAACATCCAACTCGGAAATGGCCGGTTTCAACTTCGTGTGCCAGGGGAATTTACAACTCCAGAAGAAATTTATGGGCTCGTGCTGACGACTCATAATGGTCAGCCTGTGTATTTAAAAGATGTTGCCAAGGTAGTAGACGACTTCAAGGAAGAAAGCAGTCGATCTAGGCTCGATGGACGAAAAGCTGTTAATCTTTCGGTGAAAAAACGTTCTGGAGAAAATATAATCAGCATCAGTGAAGCCGTGGATACCATAATTTCGGAAGATCGTGTCAACTGGCCTTCCGGAACAAAGATCACCAAGGTACTTGATAAATCACGCGATATTGAAGTCATGGTTGCGGATCTTGAAAACAATATCCTCACGGGACTCGTGCTGGTACTAATTGTAATATTTTTTGCCATGGGTATGCGAAATGCACTGCTGGTCAGTTTAGCAATCCCTTTTTCCATGCTGCTCTCCTTTACAGTGCTTTACCTTATGGATATTACCCTCAATATGGTGGTACTCTTCAGCCTGACCCTGGCACTTGGTATGCTTGTGGATAATGCCATTGTAATTGTAGAAAATATTTATCGCTTCATGGAACAGGGTGTTGGCCGTAAAGAGGCAGCAATGCGAGCCACATCAGAAGTTGCCTATCCTGTAATTGGTTCTACGCTAACAACACTTGCAGCCTTTTCACCAATGTTATTCTGGCCTGGAATCATGGGTGAATTTATGAGTTATCTACCACTCACATTAATCATTACCCTAATTTCAAGTCTCTTCGTTGCCATGGTCATAAACCCGGCGATGGCTTCACTATTCATGAAGGTAAATAGGGATAACACTAAAACCGCCAAAAGTGCAGAAGAGATATTGGCGGCAGTCGAAAAACCTGTAGAAATTAAAGGCTTTCTTTTGAGCCGATACACCACGTTGCTGAAAGGAGCACTTGATAAGCCCTTAAGTGTCATCGGTATTGCATTTTGTATTCTCATTCTTATGTTCCAGTGCTGGATGCTGGTAATCGGCCTGGAAAAACCTGTCGAGTTTTTTCCCGAGATTGATCCGAAAGGCATTTATGTCAATGTTGATGTCCCTGAGGGAGCTGATCTTGGTTACATTGATACAATTATCCAACGGGTTGAATTTGCTATCGCAAATACCGCAACAGATAAGAAGATGAAGATGACGCCAATTATTGCTCTGGCACCTAAAAAGCACACAAAGCCAGACGGTGAGGAATACTACGGCCCCAGCGACATGACGAATATCAAAAATATTTATACCAGAGCTGTTTCATCTGCTGGTGGCGGCTCCGCTTTTTCTGCCAACACCCCAAACCATGTAGGCGTTCGTTTTCTTGAACTTGATGAACGTCATCGATCTTCACATGAAACCCTTGCAGATATACGCACACGCATTAAAGAAATCCCCGGAGGGAAACTTACCATCGCAATGGAAGAGGAAGGGCCACCCACTGGAGCCCCCATTAATATTGAGATTTCAGGAGATAATTTCTCAATTTTAGGAAAGATCTCAAAACAAATCAAAGATGTGCTTTCAAAGATTCCCCATGTTGAAGATATCCAGGATGACTTCGTTGAAGGGATCCCTTCCGTTCAGGTACTCGTTGATCGACAGAAAGCTGCATTTTTTGGACTCACCACAGACGGTATCGGTTTTTCTCTAAAAAGTGCCTACAACGGTTTGGAAGTATCATCTTTTCGAGAAGGGGATGACGATTACGATATCACAGTTCAACTTCAGAAGTCGGACCGTATGATGGTTGACATTCTTAATGAGCTTATGCTGCCAACACCTTCGGGGCAACTGGTTCCCCTATCCACCATTGCAAATATCACCTTTACCGGTTCAATTGGTGATATAACCCGTATAAATGATGCGCGTGTGGTGACCGTAAAAGCCAATGTGGATGAAACCAAAATACCCGGGCCGGTTGTACGTGATCAGGCAGCAAAAATCCTTCATGATATTCCCATCCCTTCAGGTTATAAAATTAAATTTACGGGTGAATTTGAATTCCAGCAGGAATCACAGGATTTTCTTACCAAAGCCTTTCTTGTAGCCCTACTGCTTATTTTTCTAATCCTCGTGAGTATGTTCAATTCAGTCAGTAAACCTTTTATTATCATGACTTCAGTAATCCTCTCTTTAGGTGGAGCATTCCTGGGGCTGACTTTGTTTAAATCTCCTTTTGGCATCATCATGACAGGCGTGGGGGTAATATCCCTCGCGGGAATTGTCGTCAATAATGCAATTGTTCTCATTGATTACACGGATAAACTTCGTGAGCGTGGATATCCTTTAAAGGATGCAATAGTCTTTGCTGGAGCGACACGACTGCGGCCCGTACTACTCACTGCTGTTACCACAATTCTTGGTCTTATCCCTATGGTTACCGGTATTTCGTATAACTTTCAGAACTGGTCCATATCCTGGGTCAGCGAATCCAGCCAATGGTGGCGGTCAATGGCCGTTGTTGTTATTTTTGGGCTTGTAGTGGCAACCTTTTTAACCCTTGTTGTTGTACCCGCCCTTTACTATCTGATTGAAAAACTCCCTGAAATGAGAAAACAAGCAGGTGAACGGATTCGAAGAATCTATTGGAAACCTTACTCCTGGCTTGCCGGTGAAGTAGTTGTTAAAGAGGAAAAATAATGCAGAAAAAATTCTATATGCTTCTAATTTCAACAATCCTACTGCTCAGTCCGATAATTCTTTTGGGAGAACAAACAGATAGAGCCAAGCTACAACTAACTCTTAATCAGGCCGTTGAACAATCCCTTAAAAACAATCTGAACCTTAAACTCATACAAGAAGATGTGGCATTTGCCCAAGGTGACACGCAAAAGGCAGAGGCACGTTTTGATACTTTCCTCTCTGCTGATGCTGTCGCCAAAAACAAAAAAATGACACCTGTTTTCGAACACGGATCAAAAGAAGAACACAGCAGCCAGTTGAATGGAAACATCCAAAAGCGTTTCACTACTGGTACAGAGATTGATTTAGGAGTCAGGACTGGTCGATTTAAAAATGATGCCGAAGGACTCCTCTTTGATCCAGCGTATAATTCAGCAATCTCCCTTAGTGTCAGCCACCCCTTACTAAAAGGCTGGGGAACAGATATCCAAACTGCCGAAACCCAAGCTGCTGAAAAACAACTTCAAGCCTCCACTTATCTTGTTGATAGTCAGGCAGCTGACCTTGCTGCTTTGGTAAAAACAGCCTATTGGAACCTGGTGTTTGCCTGGCAGAACATTGAAGTACAAAAACTTTCCCTGACCCTTGCCAGGACACTGCTGGAAGAGACAGAAGCAAAGATTGATGCAGGGAAGCTTGCTCCTGTGGAAATCTATCAACCTCAATCGGAAGTAGCACGACGTGAGGAGACCCTCATTGCCTCAGAAAGGGCAATCGGGGTTGCAGATGATGAACTGAAACTGCTTCTCAACAGCAGCGACTGGCAAACAGTTTTTGATCCTATTGAAAAACCAGACATAAGCCCTGTTCGCCTGGATCAGCAGGTAATTCTCAACAATGCTCTCGCAAATCGCCCAGATGTTAAGGCGATGGATCTTCAAGTTGATGCAGCAATGATTAAAGCCCGACTAGCTGAGGATAATATCCGTCCATCCCTGGCTATCATTGGTATAGTTGGCTATGGCGGAACAGATGAGACATATAACGATGCACTCGATGCCGTTTTTGATAATACGGACACCGAATGGCAGGTCGGCCTGAATTTTTCTGTACCCCTTTCAAATGATGCTGCAAAAGGAACACTTACCCAGGCCATTGCCACCCGCAATAAAGCTAAAACCAGCGCTCAACTTCTGCGCCTGCAGGTAAAAAAGGCAGTTCGAACTACGGTAAGAGATGTACAGTTAGCTATTAAAGCCATGGAAGCAACCAGAAAAACCAGCCTAGCGACATTAAAAAGATTAGAAGCAGAGCAGGCTAAATTTGAAGCCGGCCGATCTACAACACTTGATGTACTGATAGCCCAGGATGCCTATTCTCAAGCCTTGAGCCAGGAGAATAGAACTACTAGTATTTATGCGCAGTTACTTGCCGAAATTGACCGCATTCAGGGAGTAATTACCATCTCATCCACCCGTTAATATCGCTCTCCCGAAGAAATAACTGCCGACAACTTAGGTTGCGATTCACAAAACCCAATCCACCGCCATCCCGATGATCCTCAAGCCACATCCTTTTATTGCTTCGTTGGAATAAGCGGGTTGCAATTTGTGATGGTAACCTTCCCCTGAAGCATGTTTCCTTTGGAATATTCGCTAAAAATACAAGTGTTTGCCTTTGGGTCATAATTTTCGATCCACAGGTTGTCATCTTTCCAGGTTGCGGCCAGATGATGCTGTCCTTCTGGAACATTAATCCTCATGACACCTCCATAGCGTTTGACAAAAACCTGTTGCAAACGAAAGAAGTATGTCCCCCATCCTGCCACCAATATTACCAGAGTAACAATGATAGCGACTCTCCAGTTCTTTGCCGCAACGCCAATACCATAAAGTGAAGCAGCAGCCAGCGCAAAAATCGCAAACCAATACAAATAAGTGATCATAATTAAATTATCCTCTTTAAAAGTATTCTTTTCTCCTGCTAATCAGATTTAAGCGGTTTTTTTTGATGTGTCCACTCTTCTCTCTTTCGTATTCTATTTTTGATGGACTCGTAAAAACTCTTCATCTCCTTCGTTACTGCACATTTATAATCTTTTTACATTGTCACAGGAAACGCGGAATCGAGCTTTCCAGGGAAGGCATGATTTAGCAACAGCAAACTGGGGGTAAATTCATCCATAATTCTTATCAGCAATAGATCTTCGGATTCTAATTTATGTGGTTCGCGTAACCGGCAATGTTATATTTGTAGAAATCAGCTCTTTATTTTTATTGTTGCCAATTGTGCCTGCTCACCAAGTGCCTCCTCAATCCGCAAGAGTTGATTATACTTTGCCACCCTGTCAGATCGGGACATTGAACCGGTTTTAATCTGCCCCACCGCCGTTGCAACAGCCAAGTCTGCAATTGTGCTGTCTTCTGTTTCACCTGAACGATGGGATATAACAGATGTATAGTTAGCGTTCTTTGCCATTCTAATTGCAGCAAGGGTCTCGGTGAGTGTTCCAATCTGGTTCACTTTGATAAGAATCGAGTTAGCAATTCCCTGGTCTATCCCTTTTTTAAGAATGTCCGTGTTGGTTACAAAAAGATCATCCCCCACAAGTTGAACCTTGGATTTCAGTCTGTCACTCATTATTTTCCAGCCATCCCAATCATCCTCAGCACAACCATCTTCCACTGAAATGATAGGATATTTTTTGCACCAATCCTCATATAAATCCACAATTTCCGTGGCAGTAAGCTTTCTATTTTCAGATGCAAGATTATAGAGTCCATCTTCATAAAATTCAGATGCTGCAACATCCATTGCAATCATAATATCTGTTCCTGCCTGGTACCCGGCCTTATCAACAGCTTCAAGAATTACCAGTATTGCGTCCTCATTGGATGAAAGATTTGGTGCAAATCCCCCCTCATCACCAACGGCAGTATTCAGGCCACGATCAGCAAGTACTTTTTTCAAATGATGGAAAATTTCTGATCCATACCGTATTGCCTCAGCAATACTTGGTGCCCCAACAGGCATGATCATAAACTCCTGAAAGTCCACATTATTATCTGCATGGGCCCCTCCATTAATAATATTCATCATGGGGATTGGTAAAAGCGGAGGATCAGTTGCCAAATACTTAAACAGGGGCACCTTATAGCTTGCAGCAACAGCATGTGCCATAGAAAGAGACACACTTAAGATGGCATTTGCTCCCAAATTTGCTTTATTGGATGTGCCATCAAGATCAATCATCATTGCATCAATGGCTGACTGATCGGAGGCATCCTTTCCAATGAGCATCTCCTTCAATTCTCCATTTACATGCTCCACAGCATTGAGTACACCTTTGCCCAGGAAATGAGTGGGATCATTGTCACGGAGTTCTATGGCTTCACGAGATCCAGTGGATGCCCCCGATGGAACAGAGGCACGCCCCATGGAACCGTCTTCCAGAAAACAATCTGTTTCAACTGTTGGGTTTCCTCTCGAATCAATTATCTGTCTTGCTACGATATTGTTAATTTTTGTCATGACCAAACCTCAATATATGGGAATGAAATGTTTCTTATCCACTGTATGTGAAGAACCAACCAGATTTACTTTCTTAAACTATATTGCTTTTCTCTCGCCTGTCAAAAACCATACAGTTCTTTGTGGCACCAGCGAACTGCCACCTTGTGCTACAGCGGAGAATGCTTATTGTTTAGTTGAAGGAGCATCACCACATAACATTTTGGTTGGAGGTGCAATCATGACAACCACAAACACATATTTAACAGGACAAAAAGCTTTTTTAGGTGGAGATCTGGAACGGAGTATAGTGGCGTTTACAGATGCTGTGGAGCATGGGATACATCCCCTTCACTCACACCTTAATCGCGGCATTGCCTATTTTAAAATTGGTAGATTCCATCATGCGATTAAAGATTTTGACATGTTGATCGATGAAGATGAAACTCACGAACGAGCTCTTTTTTATAGGGGTATTGCCAGACTCAATCTGGGGGAAAACGAAGAAGCGATCCATGATTTCGACCGGGCTATTGCCATTAACCCGGAAGGAGGCAACACGTATCTTGCTCGTGGACTAGCCCATCATTCCCTTGGACACAGAAAAGAAGCAAATAGAGATATTCATGACGGCCACGTGCTTAAAAGCGTTGAACTTGGAGAATTTATGGAGGAAAATATTCTTGCTGAGTCTCTGTTCAATAAAACTCTCAAATATCTTGAAAGTGATGATGCAAACTGGGAGTTATCGCTGACCAACAATGAAGTACAACGTATGGACGTTGTTCATTAGTGCCTTACTCCTGACAAGCTGTAATAAAAACAAGAGAATCAAAAGTGTTTCAAACTCAAATTATTGGCATAGGCAACAGATAGCGAACGAAGAGAGACCTTCGAGGCACTTACTTGCAGTTTATCTGCACCAGATAAAGCAGCCGTCGGATTTTCATATCCGGCGGTTCATTTTTTCATTGCATCCCCCCTAAATCAAACAATACTATGGGTACAAAATTGCACGGAGGGAGTATGAAATATCGTATTGAAAAAGATACCATGGGCGAAATAAAAGTACCTGCCCACCGTCTCTGGGGAGCACAGACGGAGCGCAGCCTACGCAACTTTCGTATCGGTACTGAAAAAATGCCCATGGCTCTCTTGCATTCATTTGCTCATCTGAAAAAAGCCTGTGCAATGGTAAATCACGATCTTGGAAAACTTGAGAATCGTAAAAAAGAATACATCATAAGAGCCTGTGACGAGATTCTAACGGGCAAACATGATGCCGAGTTTCCTCTTTTGGTTTGGCAAACCGGTAGCGGCACTCAGACGAATATGAATTGTAATGAGGTGATCGCCAATCTTGCAACAGCTCTTCCTGGTACGGATAAACTACAGGTCCACCCCAACGATGATGTCAACATGTCGCAAAGCTCCAATGATACCTTTCCCACTGCCATGCATATTTCCGCTGTTATTGAAATTGAAGACAAACTCTTTCCTGCACTCTCCACATTGCGTACAACATTGGCTGACAAGTCAAAACAGTATAAAAATATTATTAAAATAGGCCGCACCCACCTGATGGATGCGACTCCGATTTCATTTGGTCAGGAGATCAGCGCCTGGGTTGCAATGCTTGACAGCAATCGCAGTCAACTGGAAGACACACTTGAATATGTTCGAGCGCTGGCAATCGGTGGCACCGCTGTGGGGACGGGAATCAACGCACCTCCGAAGTTTGGTGAACGCGTCGCTGAAAAAATTACATTCTCCACAGGAAAACGCTTCTTTTCGGCTCAAAACAAGTTCCGGGCACTCACCTCCCATGATGCTCTTGTTACAGCAAGCGGTGCTTTAAAGGCACTTGCCGCAAACTTGATGAAAATTGCAAATGACGTTCGCTGGCTTGCCAGTGGTCCTCGGTGCGGAATTGGCGAGATCACAATTCCTGCTAACGAACCTGGAAGTTCCATGATGCCTGGCAAGGTTAATCCAACCCAGGCGGAAGCCCTGACCATGGTCGCCTGTCAAGTGTTTGGCAACGACACCAGCATTACTTTTGCAGCCAGTCAGGGGAATTTTCAGCTTAATGTTTTTAAGCCTGTAATTATATATAATTTTCTGCAATCCGTGAAGCTACTCAGTGATGCCATGCACTCTTTCAACGATAATTGTGCCATTGGAATTGAACCGAAACAGCAGAAAATGTCAGAGAACCTGGCGAACTCATTGATGCTTGTGACGGCATTAACCCCGCACATTGGGTATGAAAACAGTGCAAAAATTGCAAAAACTGCCCACAGTGACAAATCATCCCTTCGGGAGGCTGCCATAAAACTTAACCTTGTTAGCGGTGAGGAGTTTGATCGGCTGATGATTCCAAAAGAAATGGTCTTCCCCAAAAAGTAGCTGACACAGACAAACTGCAACCATTCCCTGCAATTTCTGTCCTGTTATTGTTCAATGCGCGCTGTACCATCATCCAAGTATGTGTTATTGATTGGCTGACGACATGACAGGTTGCCCTAAAGACGATCCATAGCATGATAATCCCGTAAAAAGGTTAAAAATGGCTGGACTTGTAAAAAACTCCATATCTGAGGCACGAAAATTTATTCTTTTTTCAGCATACCAAGGTACGTTGAAGAGATTGTAAATTTGCAGTAACGAAGGAGATGAAGAGTTTTTACGAGTCCATCATACCATACATAAACGCAAACTTTTAATTATCAAGAAGAACTCTATACATGACAAAAACGCTCCAAAAACTGTTCCTGTTCCTCCAAAGGGAAAATGTCATAAATTTGTTTATTGTCATCCTGATCATTGTATTGATCAGCGGTGGCCTGATAGCAGTTTTTGAGCCTGAGCTTTCCTTTGCAAGCGGTGTCTGGTGGAGCATTGTTACCTTAACTACAGTTGGCTATGGTGACATTTCTCCCAGTACTCCAGGCGGAAGAATACTTGCAGTACTCATCATGTTTTTTGGCATCGGACTGCTCGGTATGTTGAGCGCAAGTCTTGCCACTCTATTAATCCGCAAACGAATGAAGGAGGACAAGGGGATGTGCGCATGTACCATCAACAATCACATCATTATCTGCGAGTGGAATCATAGAACCCGTGCCATTATAAAGGAATTACGTGCTGACACACAAACAAAAACCATTCCATTGATTCTTATTGCTGACATTGACGAAAAACCAATTGACGACGACAACCTGGTTTTCATAAGGGGTTCAGTAAATGAAGAAACCCTTGAGAAAGCCAACCTGAAAAAAGCACGTACTATTTTAGTACTTGGTGATGACACGGTTGAGACAACAGCAAGAGATGCAAAAGTGGTTCTTTCCATCCTCACCATAGAAAGTATGAATCCTGATGTGTACAGTGTGGTAGAACTTGTCGACAAAGCAAATGAACAGCACTGTATACGGGCAAATGCAGACGAAATCATTATTGGCAGTGAACTGAGCAGTCATTTGATCGCAAGTGCAGCCAGCGATCATGGTATCAGCAAAGTGGTTTCTGAACTTCTCAGCAACAGTTACGGTAACGAATTCTATTCCATGCCTGTACCGGAAAAAATGGTTGGCTCGACATTCCTCGATGTCTTCATTGCCATGAAAACAAAAGCAAATGCAACGGTTCTAGGCGTTCAAAAAGACAGTAGTGGCGAGTTTATCTCAAATCCTGATGTTGATTACCTGATATGTGAGAAAGACAACTTACTGGTAATTTCCAAAGACAGAGAGGACTCTTGATATATCCAACCCTTTTACTATTTTGACGGAAACTTCTTTTATGATGATACCCATATCTCATCAAACCACCACACTGTAGCTGTTTAGTGCCTTACTCCATAATTCCAGCAATAATAAACAAGAATATCTGAGAGGGACACAATATCAAAATGTTACGAAGAGTAACAGATAGCGAACGAAGAGAGACCTTCGAGGCATTAACTTGCGGTTTATCCGCGTTAGAAGTACCTCATATCCATTCATTTTGGACTCCCAAGCATACTGCTGCCATTCAAGGAGGCATAGGTGGATGAAGATGGGGAACTTCTGAACAGTTAGCAATCTTTTGTCAAAATACTCCTTTCGTATGACTTGAGACAGTAAAACATCAGGTTATCCTCTCCAATTTTTTTTGCAAAGCAGCCCTTTATGGCATATGCTATTCATATTGCAGGGTTGACTGTTTTCTGATGGCGTCGTAAAACTCTCCATCTTCTGCGCTGATACATTTTTTAAACCTTTGTGTTTTGCAGGATTTACCCATCCTTTCTCACGCAGATAAACTGCAAGTAAGTGCCTCGAAGGTCTCTCTTCGTTCGCTATCTGTTGCTTATGCTAATAATTTGAGTTTGAAACACTTCGGTTTTCTTGTTTTTTATTACAGCTTTTCAGGAGAAAGGCACAAAAAAAAAATGAAACGTTACTCTCGTCTAAATAATTCATGGTCGGCTACACATCTGATCTTTATTGGTCTGATCATTATCCAAAGTTTGTCGGTCGGAATCATTATGTTGAGACAGCATGGTATGGGAGAAGAGATCCTCCTGATCCATGCAAGAGATATGATGCTGCGCCTTGCAGAGGCAGCCATACAGCATACAAATAGCCATTTGCAGTCTGCTGAAAACACGGCCCGTATCACAACTGGCCATGTAAAATCTGGAATCCTGGCGCCTGAGGAATCGGAAGAGCTTGAATTCTATTTTCTGGAATTACTAAAAGTTTCCAAAGCGATCTCCGGAATAACTTCAGAACTCCTGACTTAGCGGGAATTAGAATGACACCTTTTTGCTAATTTTTAACGAAATATTGCCGTTTGGTGTCGGGAAGAACTTTGGTACTGTTATGTAACAAGCTGTTTTGTT
>CAMZLC010000138.1 GCA_947311605.1 uncultured Sulfurovum sp. | reverse complement strand
TTGCAGGTGCAGAAAATGAGTTTCCGGTATTTAAGGAAACATATACTCCGGCACTGGCGAAACCAACCACATCCGGCAGACCATCGCCATTGACATCAGAAAGCATTCTCGGATGCTTATCAACTCTCCACCCACCTGCATATCCATAGCCATTAACTTTTTTCACAGGAGATCCGAACGACAATAAGCCATGCTGATACTCCATAGAAAGTGCCTTCAAATCCCCCTCGGGCACATGCTCGGTAATAGAAGAAGCCTTGTGACCTTTAAGGGTAGACCCGAAGATCTTTATATCGTCGTATTTCACCCTATACCGCCTCACCTCAGCAGAAGCAGTCTTGACAATGACCTCCTTGAGTCTCACTGTCATATTGATCGGATGACCGCCGCTGTAGGAGAGTCTCTTGTCTCCTCTGCTCTCATAGACATAGTCTATGGTATTGTCTGCATAGGTAACCTTGTCCAGATAGTTCTCGCCGGTCTTGTAGTTGTTTTTATAATGAAAAGTGATTCTGTTGCCAAAGGTATCGGTGATGTCACTGACTTTCCAGAAGGCTTTTCTGCCGTTGATCACCAGATAGGCACTGGCACTTCCGCCCGAACCACCATACAGACCATAACGATAGGTGAGACCGCTCTTGGTTTTTACCTCAAACCAATTGGGACCCTTATTACTGCTATAGATACCTTTTTGGATGATTCTGCTATATGTATCTATCTCAGTTCTATACTCTGTCCCGCTTTTGCCATAGGCACCTGAAACAGCGATAAGCCTCTGCCCATCCAGGCAGAACCTGTCGTTTTCATCATACTTTACCCCAAATTTATGTCTGGTGCCATCGACAGCCTTGGTCTGCGTGCACCTGGTGATCACAGAGACCCCGCCGATCCTCCATCCTATCCCCATATAGCCATTGCCGCCACCGGAAGAGTAATCCAGCGAGAGCTTCGGCTCCATACCTGCCACTCCTGGCGGTACATCTATTTTTAGGCTATAATTGGCTGTTCCTTGATTGACCGAAAACTCTCCTCTTGTTGTTCCGACAATGCCAGCTTCTGCATACAGGGAAAACAACACTACAAGCAGCAGTGCCACCCTGTAAATATATTTTGGTGTACGATTCATGAATCCTCCTCCCTTTTTTGAATTAGACATAAAGCCTTACTGGAATCGAGAGTTCCCTCTACTCCGGTAAAGCCTCAAGACCCGCCGGTGTCCTCCTCGTCTGATACCTCTGCGTTATATGGTGAAGCCTCCACAGCAGCTGAGTCTTCTAGATCCGCTTCACTCTCTGTCATTTCCGAGTCGCTGGATTGCTGCATGGACTGATCGTCGATAGGAGTATCCGTATTTTCCGGCTCCAGCCTAGGCAGGCTCTCCTCCTCTGACACCGAAGAGCCCGCAAGCTCCTCAGTCTCAGAATCCGACGCATCCTCCATGAGAGCCTCTTGCGCCTTGATGTCATCCATCTCCTCAGCCACCTGCTCCTCAAACTCCACTGCCTTGCTCTCCATCTCCCCAAAGGCTACTTGCGCATCATCCATTGTCTCCGAATAGTTTTCCGGGAGCAGGGACTCATATATTTTTTCTGTATCTTCTGGTACTTCATTGAGCATCTTGGGTACATCAGGATCTATGCCGGCATCTGTCAAAACTTCATCTGTAGTATTTTTGTCAATAGCTTTGAATTGTCTTATAGGAACTGTGGCAGGTTTCGGGATAGGGATTTTTCCGGACAAGTTTTCGATCGGATTCTTTTGCGGGGTTTCAGAAGATACCTGCGTCATGGATTTGTCTTCTGTATGCCAAAAAAGAATGAATATATATACAGCAAAAGAAGCTACTGTTGCAATAAATAAAGGGAAAATATATTTTTTCATAGTACCAAAACAACTTTCCCGGAACAACCAAACCAAAGTACACGCAAAATTAACCCCCCCATCAATTTTACATATTGTATCACCCCCCCCCTTGATATTTACATTAATTATTCAAGTTTCCGCCCTATCTTTATCATTATTGTAGCAATGTAACCATTTTTCCCACAAAAAAAGATTTTATCAAAATCAACAATGCCAATCAGTTTGAAGTGAATCTGAACTATCCTACTAAGGACAAAGGGAAGAGCTGGGTCTCAACATCCTGCGACGTCACAGCACACAAGATGAAGCAGGCTGGTTTCCTGTCAAAAAATCAGGGTTGATCAAGCAGTACAAAAAACCCTACCACTGTGCTATCACTGCGGCAAAAACACGGTAGAGCTTCTCCACCTCATCGACGGTGGTGCACTCATTGGGTGCATGGATCGTATCGTTCACGACGCCAAACTCCACCACATCGATCCCGTACTGCCCCATGAAGCGTGCATCACTGGTGCCGCCGGCAGTAGAGAGCCTGGTCTCTATACCGGTCACCTCGGAGATGCAGCCGACGATCTCCTGCACGATTTTTGAATCATGACGGGTCACAAAGGGATGGGCACCCTGATCCAGTCTCAATGTAAACGCCAGACCCTCCAGCACCTGCGTCACATGGGCTCTGATATCTGCCTCTGTCGTCTTGGTGGAGTTGCGGACATTGAACATGATCTTGAGGCTGTTTGGCGTGACGTTTGTCACCTCCATGCCGCCTCGGATATCGGTGATCACGATCTTGCTCGGGGCAAAATCCTCGTCACCCTCATCCAGATCTACCCCGGCAAGCTGCGAGAGTATCGGGGCGATCTGATGGACAGGGTTGATCGCCTTTTCGGGATAGGCGGCATGCCCCTGTCTGCCCTGGATCTCCAGATAGCCGTTGATCGAGCCTCTGCGGCCGATCTTGATCGCATCCCCAAACAGCCTCTCACAGGTAGGTTCCGCCACCACACAGCAGTCCGGCAGCAAGCCGATCTCCTCCAGATGCTTTAGCATGATCTGTGTCCCGTAGGTCGCATCCCCTTCCTCATCGGAGGTCAGCAGGATCGAAAGCCTGCCGACAAAGGATTCCGCCTCTCTACAGGCCTGCACGAAGGCTGCCACACCACTCTTCATATCCTGTGCACCTCTGGCATAGATCTTGCCCTCACGGATCATCGGATCAAAAGGATGACTCTCCCAGCCCTCTCCGGCGGGCACTACATCCACATGACCCGCAAAGCAGAGATGGTCTCCCTCTCCGAATTTTTTGCTGAGAAAGAGATTTTTCACCCCGCCCTCATTGATATACCGTGCCTCATAGTCGGGCAGGTACGCCTCTATCACCTGCATCAGACCGGCGTCATTCGGCGTCACAGACTCCGCCGCCAGTAGTTTGATAAAGAAATCGATCACATGCATCTCTGAGCTTTCCTTAATGGAGATTTAACTATAATTAGAGCCATTATATCAAAGCAAGGCTATTATTGTGCATATAGATCATACCGTTTTGGAAAAACTTGAAAAACTCTCGCATCTGCGTATCGATGAGAGCAAAAAGAAAGAGGTGATCGGACAGCTCTCCGATATCCTCACCTATGTCGAGAGTCTGGGCGAACTGGATACCGAGCATCTGGATGCCTCGTTCTCGACACTGGAGGGCGGCACACCCATGCGTGCAGACATCCCACGAGAGCAAACCGAGATAGCACAGCAGATCCTCTCCCATGCACCACGACAGGAAGAGGACTTCTTTGTCGTACCAGCCATCATAGAATAGAACAAATACACCCCAAAGGATACCCCCATGTCAGGATCAAATATTAAAAAACTTCTCCAGAGTGTGGTCGTACATAATGCATCCGACCTCCACCTGATCAGCAAAAGTGAACCTCTGTTGAGACTGGATGGCGCACTCAAGCCTATCAATCTTCCCAAACTCTCCGGCACGGACATCGAAGATATGTGCTACGCACTGATCACCGAAAAGCAGAAAAAGCATTTTGAAGAGCACTCCGAGCTGGACTTTGCATTGGAGCTGGAGGGCATCGGGCGTTTCAGAGCCAACTACTACAGGACTTTGGGCGACATGGCCGCAGCCTTCAGGGTCATCCCCATCGACGTGCCCACACTGGATGACCTGCATGCGCCCGCTGTCTACAAAGAGTTGATCAAGAGAGAGAAGGGGCTCATCCTCGTCACCGGCCCTACGGGATCAGGCAAATCCACCACACTCGCTGCCATGCTCAACCAGATCAACCTCACCGAATCCAAACATATCGTCACCGTAGAGGATCCCGTCGAGTTCGTACACCAAAACAAAAAGTGTGTCTTTTCCCACAGAGGCGTAGGGGAGGATACCGAATCCTTTGCTACGGCGCTCAAGTATGCGATGCGTCAAGACCCCGATATCATCCTGATCGGGGAGATGCGGGACAAAGAGACTATTGCAGCAGCCCTGACGGCCGCTGAGACGGGGCACCTGGTCTTCGGTACCCTGCACACCTCCTCCGCTCCCGGCACGATCAACCGTATTATCGATGTCTTCTCCGGCGAAGAGCAGCCTCAGATCCGCGCCATGATCTCTACCTCTCTGGTTGCTGTCATTGCACAGGCACTCCTGCCCAAGATCAAGAGCGGCAGGGTCGCCGCCTCAGAGATTCTGGTCACCAACCACGCCATCGCAAACCTCATCAGAGAGGACAAAGTGCATCAGATCTACTCCTCCATGCAATTAGGACAGGAAGGCACAGGCATGCAAACGCAGACACAGGCGCTGCTGAACTTTATACAAAATGGATCCATAGATAAACATGTGGCCATGCAGTATGCCAACAAACCCGAAGAGCTTGCCAAAGCCCTTCAGAGATACTAGGAAAAAATTTATGAATCTTGCATCCACTGGCTTCAATGCCATTGATATCACGATCATTATCCTTGTATTGCTGATGGCGATCAAAGGACTGATGAATGGTTTTCTCAGGGAAATATTTGGCTTTGTCGGGCTGATCGGCGGTGTGTTTATCGCTTCTCGCGGTGCTGCATCTATCGCCCACTATATCGACACAAAGCTCTTTCATCTGGAAAGCTTCGCAGCACTAAAGTTGATAGGGTTCTTAGCCTTGTTGGCTCTTGTATGGGGAGTCTCCGTCTTTCTCGGCAATCTTATCGTAGGTGTTTCCAAAGAGGGGTCACACCATCCGCTGGATAGGTTTTTTGGTTTCATGGTTGCCGGTATCAAATACTTTTTGATCTTTTCCCTGATCATATCCGCACTTTTCAGAAGCCCACTGATCAAAGAGAATATGACCAAAACGATCAAACAGAGCAGGCTCTATCCTACCCTTGACAGCATTGGATCCACACTGATCAACCTCTCCCCTCTGGGTGAAAAAAGTATCCTAAAAAAGAAATAACATCGCATAAGGAAAGTACCTTGATTTTTGACAATCATTATATACAGGAACGTATCAAAAAAGCAGAAAAACTCAAAGAAGAGGGACACAATCCCTACCCGGCAAACATTGCCAAAGGCATCTCCTCCGCCGAGTTTCTGAGTATCCACGCACCTCTCAAGACCCAAGACACCGAAGAGAAAAAAGATGAAACACAGCGCATCACGCTGACGGGGCGCATCAAGTTTATCCGCATCATGGGCAAGGCAGCCTTTGCCAAACTGGAGGACAGTGCCGGTCTGGTACAGATATACTATACCCGAGACGATCTCCCGGAAGGATTTTACAATACCGTTGCCAAGAGGCTTTTTGAGGTCGGAGATATCATCCAGGTCACTGGCTATCCCTTTGTCACGCAGACGGGCGAACTGACCCTGCACTGTCTGGAGATGATGATCGTCTCCAAATCCATCTCGCCGCTCCCTGAGAAATTTCACGGGTTGACGGATCATGAGACAAGATACCGCCAGAGATATCTCGACATGATCATGAACCCGGAGGTCAGAGAGAGCTTTGTTCTCCGCTCTAAAATCGTCTCGCTGACCCGAAGGTTCTTTGAAGAGAAGGGATTTTTAGAGGTAGAGACCCCTATGATGCATCCTATACCCGGAGGTGCCAATGCCAAGCCCTTCATCACGCACTTCAATGCGCTCAGTATCGACAACTACCTGAGAATCGCACCCGAACTCTATCTCAAGAGACTGATCGTAGGCGGCATGGAGGCGGTATTTGAGATCAACAGAAACTTCAGAAATGAGGGGATGGATCACACACACAATCCTGAATTTACCATGCTCGAATACTACTGGGCCTATCATAATTTCGAAGACCTGATGGCCTTGACCGAGGCGCTGTTTGAGGTGCTCAAAACAGCGCTTGCTCTCCCCGATACTATCACCTATGGTGAGCAGCAGATAGACCTCACTACCCCCTTTAGAAAAATCAAATGGGAAGATGCGCTGGTGGAGATCGCCGGCGTAGAGCGGGAGCAGATCAGAGACAAGGCAGCACTCCTCTCGTTTCTGGGATCGCATCACATCGAAGTGGACTCTGCACTCAGCCTCGCCAAGATCCAAGAGGAGATATTTGACCATTTTATCGAAGAGAAGCTTGTCGATCCTACCTTTTTGACACATTATCCTATCGATATCAGTCCTTTGGCGAGAAGAAACGACGAAGATCCTCAGATCGCAGACAGGTTTGAATTTTTCATTGCCGGCAAAGAGATAGCCAATGGCTTCAATGAGCTCAATGACCCACAGGATCAGCTGGAGAGGTTCAAGGCTCAGGCCGCACAAAAAGAGAGCGACGATGAGGCCATGCATATGGATCTGGACTATGTCAGGGCACTCAGCTATGCCATGCCGCCAACCGCCGGACAAGGTATAGGCATAGACAGACTTGTCATGATCCTGACCAACCAGCACTCGATCCGAGATGTACTGCTCTTCCCCGCCATGAAACCGGAAGCGCCCAAGGTAGAGTCCGGAAATGAAACAGCTTGTAAGAAATGTGGGAACACCAATGAGGATGAGCTTAAGCCTGCCAAGAAAGGCAAAGGCTTTTTTTGTATAGATGGAGCCGCCTGCAAAAAGCGGGCCTCCGGAGACTAGTGTAGGTTCAACCCCAGTCCTGGATTTTCCGGCGTACCGATATAGTCTTTGGGCATTGGTGATGTAGCTATCAGGTAAGCATACAGACCGCCCACTATGATGATACCCGCGATAATCAGACGTATCGCCCGTCTCTTCTCTTTACTTTCTCTGTTGCTGTAGTCATCGATCTTCTCAAGTGTTGGCTCTGTATTGAAATTCATAGGATTTCCTTATTCTTTTGATAAGTAAGCACTATACTCTTCCTATTCTTAAATCAGACTAAAATTCTCCCAATACAAGATGGGGCAAAAACAGGGGCAAATATCCAAATATCCATATATGTTAGGAGACTCTCAAAAGAAGCATACTATAATACACACATCAAAACCCAAGGAAACAGAACAATGAGCTATGCTATGGAAACCTTTGACCCCGAGATTTTTGAAACGATCCAGCATGAACTGGAGCGACAAACCAATCATCTGGAGATGATCGCTTCAGAGAACTTTACCCTGCCGGCCGTGATGGAGGCCATGGGCTCAGTCTTTACCAACAAGTATGCAGAGGGCTATCCCTACAAACGCTACTACGGTGGCTGTGAGTTTGCCGACAAGGCAGAGCAGATCGCTATCGACAGAGCCTGTGAGCTCTTCGACTGCAAGTTCGCCAATGTACAGCCGCACTCAGGCTCTCAAGCCAACGGTGCCGTCTATGCAGCACTGATCAAAGCCGGCGAGAAGATCCTCGGCATGGATCTCAGCCACGGCGGACACCTGACGCACGGATCCAAACCCAGCTTTTCAGGCAAAAACTACTCCAGCTTCACCTATGGGGTAGAGCTAGATGGACGCATCAACTACGACAAGGTCATGGAGATCGCCAAGACCGTACAGCCCAAGATCATCGTCTGCGGGGCTTCTGCTTATGCCAGAGAGATCAATTTTGCCAAGTTTAGAGAGATCGCCGACGCGGTCGGTGCGATCCTTTTCGCAGATATCGCACATATCGCGGGGCTCGTCTGTGCCGGTGAGCATCCCAGCCCTTTTCCGTACGCGGACGTGGTCACCACCACGACACACAAGACACTGGCAGGTCCCCGAGGCGGCATGATCATGACCAACGATGAGGATATCGCCAAGAAGATCAACTCTGCAATCTTCCCGGGCCTCCAGGGTGGACCGCTGGTACATGTGATCGCCGCCAAAGCGGTAGGGTTCAAGTATAACCTCTCTGATACCTGGAAAACCTATGCCAAGCAGGTCAAAGCCAATGCCGCCAAACTGGCAGAGGTACTGATAGCACGCGGTTACGATATCGTCTCCGGCGGTACTGACAATCATCTGGTGCTTGTCAGCTTTCTCAACAAGGACTTCAGTGGCAAGGATGCAGATGCTGCGCTTGGCAATGCAGGAATCACCGTCAACAAAAACACGGTTCCGGGAGAAACCAGAAGCCCCTTTGTCACCTCAGGTATCCGTATCGGCTCTCCAGCACTCACCAGTCGTGGGATGAAGGAGAGAGAGTTTGAGATTATTGCCAACAAGATTGCCGATGTCCTCGACAACATCACCGACACTGCGCTGCACGCCAAGATCAAAGAGGAGATGAAGGATCTCGCTTCTCATTTTGTCATCTACGACAAAC
>CAMZLC010000137.1 GCA_947311605.1 uncultured Sulfurovum sp. | reverse complement strand
CGCAGTCCAAACTCATGGTATCTGGGACTGCACCCTCTGTGGCGAATGCACCGCCGCCTGCCCTCAGGGGATCGATCCCAAAACAGATATCCTGATGCTCAGGGGAGTATCGGGCAAGGCCGGCTACAGTGATCCAAACTTTGGTAACATGGATTTTGGTACGCCGGATTTTGGCTTCAATTCCAATGGGGGATTTTGAGTCGTCTCCCTAGTTTGCTGTAATATCGGTGCGCTGCTGCCTCAGTGAGTCAAAGTCATATCTTAGACCGAAAGTCACCAAATCCATAGCAGGCACACTGGACTTTATGAGCAGGCGCTGATAGTCCAAGAAAAGACTCCATCTTCCTTCGCTGTCTCCTCTCTGCTCATCCACGTATTTTTTGCTGGACAACCTATACTCTACTCCGACTCCGGCCGAAAAACCGTCATCGCTATCAAAGTAATTGAGTCTTGCACCATTGCCCAGGTTCTCTGTATATCCATAACCCAGCAACCCGTAAAGATTAAAATTTTCACCCAGAGAGATTTGTGGTTTGACAAAAATTCCCATATATTGCAAAGGGACTCCGCCAAAAGGGCCTTCGCCCCAAAAACTCCTCGAAACTCTTGCCTCGAAGCCCAGATTACTATTGAGGTCATAGCCTAACCTGAGCATTCCACCATAGGTTTTGTCCTCATAGGTGCAGCCACTGCCACATGAATGAAAGTTCGCAACAGTGAAACCGAGACCGAGATAAAGGGGGGAAATGTCTTGCTTTGCGGATACTATCTCTGTAGTCTCTGGGGTGGAAATCACACCTCCCGCATCGACACTTGCCGTAGCCAGCACTGCCCCCAATAGCGTCACTCTCAATACATCTACCATTCTTCTCCCCCTTTTGTTCTCTTTTCATACTGGGAAAACCCCATCATCATCAACAGCAGCATCAGAAGCAGGATCATGCCATCGCTTAGTGTATCCCCGCCATCCGAAGTTTGCGAAGAGGCACACTTTATATCCAAATGCACTACTGCCTCTGAAGTACGATTATTTTCATCTGTAACAGAGTACCTAAATGTATCTGAGACATTATTGACATCTGCTTCTGCTGTATACACAATAACAGCTCTCCCGTTGCCGTCGGTTCCTATTTCAACAGTACCTATTTCAGGACTTACGACAATCTCTATGGTAACGCTTCCATTGTACATATCATTATTCAACACATCTATGGTGTTGGGGCCATAGTGCCTTATAGTTACAGCCTCATCATCCTCTGCTTTTATCATCACTTTATAAGCTACAGTGACCGTAGCAGGTGCGCTTATAAGCCCTGTGGAAATTTCTTTTATTGTGTATTCAACAGGTGTCAGATTGCCCACATACCCACTTATAGGGCTAAAGGTCAACATACCTGTTGTAGGCTCGTACTTCCATGTTCCTTCTCCTGTTACTGTCACACTTCCATCTGCGTTTAACACACCATTTGTTGGCAATTGTAGTATAATATTTACATCTGATGGTCTGGCTATTGATCCATCACCTAAAGTATCACCATCGAGTATATCTATACTCACATCATCACCTATAATATTACCTGTTGAATTGTCATCATCTGCTACTGGATTCATAGTAGCAGCAACGTACGCTACATTAACCGTAGCTGGTGTACTCGTAAGTCCCGTGGCAATATCTGTTACGGTGTATTCAATAGGTGTCGGATTACCAGTAAATCCACTTATAGGGCTAAAGGTCAGCATACCTGTTGTAGCATCATAACTCCATCTTCCTTCTCCAGTCACAGTCACACTTCCATCTGGATTTAATGTACCACCTATTGGTGCAATCAGCGTTACATTCACATCATTTGCTGCAGGTGTTGTACCATCTTCTAGGGTATCATTTGCCAAAATATCTATCATGGCATCATCACCAATAGTATTACCAGTAGTTGAACCATCATCACTATTCATAGGTCTTGAATCATCAGCATCCAGGTAATCAGGTATACCGTCACCATCAGTATCAATAGCATTACCACCTTCAACGGCATCTGATAATCCATCACCATCACTATCATCATCCAAAAAGTTATAAACACCATCCCCATCTTGGTCTAGTGTTATCCCATGTCCAAGTGCTACAGCAGTATCTCCTTCATCTGCATCTGAGATACCATCACCATCTGTATCTGCTGTCCCCAAAATTGAGATTGGACCACATAAGGTCGTAAACTCTAAATTAAGTCCTGCTCCTTGGGTCGGTTTTGTGTCTACTGTACCATTATTAACCCATGCACCTAGTTCTTTTATCATGCCTGTTCCAAAATCCCACTCACCATTTATTTCTAGCCGTGTAACTTCACGCAAGATTCCACCCGCAGAGGTATCGAGCAAGCCACCTGCTTTTATCGTATAGTTTTGACAATTGATATCTTTAGTCACCGGTGCTGAGAGCCTCTCTATATTGCCATCACCAACAATCACATCGGCATAGAGAACAGAAATAGAAAGTGATACTATCGTGAATATATAGTGTAAAAGTGTTGTTTTTTTCATTGTATTTACCTAAACCATGCTGGATTTTTGGTTAGTGGTGAACCAAATT
>CAMZLC010000136.1 GCA_947311605.1 uncultured Sulfurovum sp. | reverse complement strand
TCTTCCCTGCTTGGCTGAACCGCCTGCAGAGTCTCCCTCCACCAGATAGATCTCGGAGATCTCCGGATCTTTGCTTTGGCAGTCTGCCAGTTTGCCGGGCAGTGTGCCTACGCCCATATTGTCTTTGCGTTTGACCAGATCTTTGGCACGCTTGGCAGCGTCCCTGCCTTTGGCAGCGAGGATCACCTGTCCCATAATCGCTTTGGCTTCGATAGGGTTCTCTTCCAGGTATTTTTTGAAGTTATCGGAGAAGAATTTCTGCACCAGCGGCCTGACATAGCTTGAGCCCAGCTTGCCTTTGGTTTGGCCTTCAAACTGTGGTTCCGGCACACGCACGGAGATGATGGCGATCAGCCCTTCGCGACAGTCATCGCCGGTGATCTTGGTATTTTTTTCTTTGGCGTTGGCATTTTTAGCCACATAGCCTGCTAGAGAACGGGTGAGCCCTGCTCTGAATCCTGCCTCATGGGTACCGCCATCAGGTGTTTTGATATTGTTGACAAAGGTCAGTACTTTGTCACTGTCTGCCTGGCAGTACATGAGCGCGATGTCGATCTCTATATCATCGGCAGCCCCCTGGAAGAACTGTGCAGAGGAGAGCGGCTCACGGGTGTTCATGTCTTCTACGAACTGTTTGAGCCCGCCTTCGAAATGGAAGGTCTCTTTGCTGCCGTCACGCTCATCCTTGAACTCGATCTTGATACGCGGATTGAGGTAGGCAAGCTCTTTGAAGCGTTTGGTCAGGATCTCCTTTTGAAAGGTCACCCCCTCGGTAAAGATCGTAGGATCCGGCCAGAATTCGACTTTGGTTCCCCTTTTTCTCGTTGTTCCCGTAATAGCAAGTGGCTCTTGGGGGATACCTTCCTTGAAGGACTGCTCGTGAATATTTCCCTCACGGTTGACAGTAAGAAGAAGCTCTTTGGAGAGGGCGTTGACGACAGAGACGCCCACCCCGTGCAAGCCTCCTGAGACCTTGTAGGTGTCCTTGTCAAACTTGCCTCCAGCGTGCAGTACGGTCAGTACGACCGTGGCTGCCGAGATCTTCTCGGTGGGGTGTTCGGCGACGGGGATACCCCGTCCGTTGTCCTCGATGATCGCGGAGCCTGCTTTGGTCAGGGTGACCTTGATCGTATCGCAGTAGCCTGCCATCGCCTCATCGATCGAGTTGTCCACCACTTCATAGACCAGGTGATGGAGCCCCTTGGTAGAGGTATCTCCGATGTACATGCCCGGTCTTTTTCTGACTGCTTCGAGACCTTTAAGAACTTTGATATTACTAGCACCATACTCTGCCATAAACTACTCCCCATAAGTGAAATTACCGACCCTTTGTGAGGCGGCATAATTAGATAGATTTTACCCAAAATATGCTTATTTTTTGATGGGAGGAAAGGGGGAGATTAGAGCAATGTACCGTTTTGCTGTTTTCTGCTGCGTTCTACATGGACAGCAAGGGGGTCGCAGTGGGTCTCTTGATGGTAGGCATCGATGGCATAGCGACCGATCATGGCAGCATTGTCTGAACAGTATTTCAGCGGGGCAGTATGCATAGTTTTGCCAAAGGTTCGACACAGGTCTTCATACGCATTTCTAAGATAGAGATTGGCAGAAGCACCCCCTACCATGGCGAAGTCTTTGATAGGCTCTTTGGCAAAGACTTTTTTGCTCTTTTGTAGCAGGTGCAGTTTGATGGCTTTTTGAAAGGAAGCGGCGAGGTCGGCTCGGTCTTGCTCTGACATATGTGCTTCTCCTCCAAGTCTCTCTACTTCCAGCCTGACTGCATTTTTCAGCCCGGAGAGTGAAAAGGCAATGAGCGGAGAATTTCGCAGCGGCACAGGCAGGGAAAAACGATTTTCGTCTCCCTGTCTGGCAAGTGCTTCGATCAGAGGCCCTCCCGGGTAGCCCAGGCCCATCATCTTGGCCACTTTGTCGAAGCTTTCTCCTATGGAGTCATCCATGCTGGTAGCCACGATCTCCATATGTCCAAAGTGTTCTACGCGAATGATCTGTGTATGCCCCCCAGAGATTAGCAGTACCAGTAGAGGCATGATGGTTTCTTTCTCGATGAAGAGAGAGTAGATGTGCCCTTTGAGGTGGTGTACCGGAATGAGAGGGATATGCTGGAGTAGGGCAATGCTCTTTGCCATCATGAGCCCCTCGTTGAGCGTGATGGCGAGACCTGGCTGATTGGTGACAGCGACAGCCTTGAGGCGGTCGATATAGGGCAGCGCCCCCTCCAATACCTCGGGCAGCCCTACGGCATGCAGTCGGGAGGCCAGTTCGGGTACCACGCCCCCATAGGCAGAGTGCTCTGCCTCTTGTGAGATCTTGTTGTGGTAGAGAAGTTTTTTGCTGGATATATCGGTGATAGCAATGGCACTGTCGTCACATGAACTTTCTATGCTTAGTATCATGTTTCATCTCTCATTATTAATTTTTCTACCCACTCCCATTTCCCGTATCCGCTCTCTGCGTTGATGTGTCCTGCCTCTGCGATGGTGTGCAGGGGTATGTCATAGTGCGTAGCGATCCTGCTTGCCTCCTCTATGCCGATGTAGGGGTCGTTGTCCGATACGATGAGATGCGCCTCTTCGGCACAGAGTGTTTCGGATAGAGGTGCCGGGAAAAAGCTTTTGATGATATCCATTTCTGTATCCAGACTGGGAGGAGAGACCAGAAAGAGCCTCTTGATACTGCTGAGTTCCTCCTGAGCCAGCCAAAACCATAGTGTGCAGCCCAGAGAGTGGCAGACCACTGTATCGGGCTTGAATGCTGCCAGGATTGTCTTGACCTGCCTTAGCCATCTGTTTCTGCTGGGAAAGTGTGGATTGTCCAGCAGGGGAAAACTCACGGTGCCGTAGTCTCTGGCTATTTCCGAGGCGAGTTCTGCCTGCCAGTGCGGGGTGTCCGAGCCACCCCAGCCGTGGAGAATGAGAGTTCTCATGATACGCTTTGTAGGGTGCGTAAATACGCACCACACATAACAGATTTATTGTTTATCGTTGATCCATTTAG
>CAMZLC010000135.1 GCA_947311605.1 uncultured Sulfurovum sp. | reverse complement strand
TAATCCGACAATACCTAAGAGCCTGTCCGAAAATGCCCTTTCGGAGTCTCGTTCCTCGCTACCTGCCCAAACTCTTCAGAATTGTCAAAAAATAATGCTCGCAATATCACACATATGGCTGTGCTTATTTTTCAAAAATTCTTCGATTTTGACCAAAATGCCTATTCTCGGACAAGCTCCTAGGGCAACAAAGAGCGTTTCATCATTCGTCCAACGTCAACTATCACCTGCCTCGGCCAGCACCTGGGAGCATTTTAATTACCCGGAACCTACCATGCAATGACATGGCCGGATGAAACGCAGGTGGTAGGGGGCAGGTGTATAAAATTGTTAGCTTATTATTGTAGTTTCAGGATGTTGAATGCGTTTCGATGAACTCTTTTGGCGATAATATTTCTATATCAATATATTTTTTGATATTCTTAAGATGTTTATCTCCAGATACTATAATTTTACAATCAAGAGCAACAGCACACTCAATAAATTTATTGTCGTCTGGGTCTTCCTCGACAACGAATAATGCTGGTGTTGTAGCCGTGAAAATTGAATTATATCCTTCTGCAAATAATTTAGTAAGCTTCAAAATTTCATTTTTGTCTTTTAATCCAAGACGATTCAGGACTTCAAGGTATTCCTCTACTATCTCCTGCGATAAGCATAGAATTATATGCCCCTCTTTCCATTGATTAATGATTTGCCGTGGAATTCCACCAAAAAATGAAGAAATAAAAACATTTGTGTCAATAACAACTTTACGCATTTCTCGACCGTGTAAGTTTTATAGCTTCTTCAATGTCTGATTCATTGATATTTTCTTGGTATAGCTTTTGGCCTATTGAATCCCATAAATTATCAATATAGGCTCCAATGTCTCTTTCTTTTGTGTAATTTTCCAAGAGTTCACGAACAAGCTCACTTAAACTTTTTCCTTCTGATTTCGCCAAGTTGCTAACTTTGTTTTTTAAGGTTTGCTCAACTCGTATTATCATTTGTGTGGTCATGTTACTACCTCATTGTCAAGTCATTATGAGAGAATTTAGATACAACAATAGACCTGTTTTATACGTATAACTATATATACAAAATATACAACCCTGAGCAGGATGTCAAGAACAGTATAAAATCAATGAATTTTGGTTTTGGGAAAGCTAACGTCCATTATCACCTGCTGCCCGTGGATTAAACTGCCAACTTCGAGCGTAGCATAAACCTTTGATAAACCCCAAGAAAACGCTCGTGCTCCCCAGCCAGGTGCTTAAAATTGTAAACCCTTTTTGGCGTTTGATGGTATTTCATGCACTATTTTACCGTTTTTAAGGAAGGCCACTTTGTTACCCACAGCTTTGTGGTGAAGCAGGGCAACATTTACAGCTTTTTTCACAGTTTCTGTCATGCTTTCGGGGAGTGTGTTTTCTTTAGATTGTTTATTCATTGTTATATCCGTTAAATAGTTCCCATTGCTGCTCTTGGTAAATTGTAATATGTGTGAGTAAATTCCCTTCAGCTACTTTGATTGGATTGTTATTCTCCGAATTGTCAAAAATAACCCAGTTGTCTGCAAGCGGTTGTTCAAGTAAGCCGCTACGCGGCAGTCCCTCTCCCTGCATATCTGTTGTAATCCATTTTTCTTCCAAAATAATCATTCAGATTTAATCATATCCTTAGATGGCCGTTTTTTGAAGCGGTATTTTTCCACCTATTCAAGGAGAATGATTATGACTGGAAACTGGTACGAACAGACTGACAGAGCTCTTCAGCTTGCCGGGAAGGGAGCACGAACCTGGGAATGTTATGTGCGTGCAGTTCGCATGCTGTCCGAGTTTCATAACAAAACACCCGACACAATTACCGAACAGGAACTGCAGGATTATTTTCTCTTCAGGCAGAACACCAGTAAATGGGCTTCATCCACCCTGGGAATAGCCTATTACGGTATCCGCTTTTTTTATCAGAATGTTGCCCGTCGTGACTGGCCTACCCTTGACCTTATCAAGGTTAAAAGAGAGCAGAAACTGCCGGACATACTCAGTGTCCAGGAAGTGAGAGCCGCACTTGCAAAGGTGAACACCTTTCACAATTATGCCTTTCTTGCCACTGTTTATGCCTGTGGTCTCCGGCTCACAGAGGCCTTGAACCTTCAGATTCACGATATCGATGCCCAGAGGATGATGGTCCATGTTCACCGGGGCAAAGGGGCAAAAGATCGATATGTTCCTCTCCCGGAATCAACGTTGATCCTGCTTAGAACATATTGGAGTACTCACAAAAATCCGGTTCTGCTGTTTCCTGCTCTGGGGCGTGGCGGCACAAAAGGACCGATTTCCAAAAAACCGATGTCCAAAAGCAGTGTCCAGGCAGCCTTTCGCCAGGCAAGATATGCCGCCGGTATCATTAAACGCAGGGTTACCGTCCACACCCTGCGTCATTCGTATGCAACCCATTTGCTGGAAGCCGGTGTAAATATCAGGGTTATTCAGCGCAACATGGGCCACGCCAACCTGGAAACAACCATGGCCTATCTTCATTTTACCCGGACCGGCCTGGAAAACGCCTGTGAGCTGATCAATTCCGTTATGGGAGGGTTGGAACATGGGAATAATTAAAGATATTTTCAAAGAGCATGGGCCTGCGTATCTTGAGCAATACGGTCAAGCAATGCCTCATGGACACAAAAAAGTCATCCGGGCCATTATAGCCTGCAAGACCGATGTCTTCGGAACCAGCGTCTATACATGCAGGGATTGCAACAGCACCGAATATATACCTCTTTCCTGCGGAAACCGGCATTGTCCAAACTGCCAGTATCAGAAAACAAGAAAGTGGCTGAACCGGCAGCAGCAGAAACGTCTGCCCGGCCCCCATTTTATGATTACTTTTACTGTGCCTGCGCAGATTCGTGATTTTATCAGGTCACATCAAAAAAAGGCCTATTCGGCCATGTTTGCGGCATCCTCACAGGCTTTAAAAAAGCTGGCAAAAGATCCCCGCCATATCGGCGGGGATCTACCAGGATTCTACGGGGTCCTGCATACCTGGGGAAGGCAGATGCAATTTCACCCGCATATCCATTTTGTGGTTGCCGGATGTGCTTTCAGTACAAAAGATATGGTCTGTCATCCGGCAAAAAATGATTTTTATCTGCCGATCATCCCGCTCGGCATGATCTACAAGGCAAAATTCAAAGATCTGATGCGGAAAGCAGGTCTGTTGGATCAGATTCCTTCCTCTGCCTGGAAACCTGACTGGAATGTCAACTGTCAGGCAATTGGTGACAATGATGAATATGCAAACCAATATCTTGCCACCTATGTTTTTAAAGTGGCAGTCACCGACAGCCGGGTGAAAATCGACGACAAGACCGTACTGGTGACTTACAAAAAACAGAAGAGCAACCGGCAAAGAACTCTGAGGCTGGCCCCTTTTGAATTCATCAGACGTTTTCTCCAGCATGTTCTACCATGGGGATTTATGAAGATCCGTTATTACGGTTTTATGCATCCCTCCTGTTCTCTTGCTCTGGATAAACTGCGCATGCGTATCAGCCTGGCATTCAGGATCAAGGTGATAATAAAACCTTGCAAACAGAAGCCGAAGCCAGTCTGTAAACGCTGTGGCGGAACACTTGTTTTTCAGTATTTTATACCACCAATGCCAGGAGGATTAAACGGGTTACCTGCAGGATAATATAACAAAAAAACAAAAACCCTGAACACTGTTGTATCTGAATTTTTTTAAACCTGCCCTTTGCCGGGTAAATGCACAAGTACGCACTTTTGACGAGAATTTTTGATTGTTTTTTGTTCTACAGCGGAAAAACATTCATGACAAAACCATGCAATGAAAAAAAAATGCACGGAGGACAGCTGAAACAACATCCTGATTGCTCTGAAATCCATTCTTCTTCCCCTGCAGAGCCACCCCCTTGCAGCAATCCCCTTATATAAGATATCCCTCCCCAAAAAAAACGTTCTTGCCGGAACCGGGCTTCTTGAACAATGGATTGAGCCGACCGCAAGCGGATCGGACTCAATCCTTATTGGTTGGGCTTTTATATTTATTAAATCTTTTTTACTACCTCTATTATGGTGTTAATATGACAACGAAATGTTTTTTCTTCCTCTTCAAATCCTTGAAGGACTGCAAACATGGAAAGAACCTGCCCTTTTGCCTTTTGAGAATAAAAAGTCTCATATTCTTGCCATACCTTCTCTATTTTTTGTCTTTTTCTTGTGCTGGCAATTGTTTTGGCATGGGTAATGGCGGCTTTTTGGTTCTCGAAAAGGGAATTGGCAATGCTGATAAAATTGTGGTCTCCGCTTTCGATGTTAAGAATGGCATCTTTGAACGGGGAAAGGATGTTGTTGATAGTTTTTTCTTTTTCTTTTTTCCTTTTGCTAAAAGTGTCGCTTTGCCTGTAGCCAATAATGAAGACAAGCGCCATAAACAAAGCCCCTGCCATGGAAAAAAGGAGAATGTCGACCTTGCTAAAGTTAACTCCAAAAATAATCATAATAATGACCAGAAATACACTTTAGTTGACGGGCTTGGGGCTTTTGCCGGTGGAATGCTGTTTACAAGTTTTTTATTTGTTATTGTTGGTATTATTAATTCAGCCCAACGTTACGCATAAGGGGCGCAAAAATGCGAGGCTATGACTTTTGAACTACTGACAGATTACAAGCGGAGCAACCAACTTCAAAAAACCGCCGTGAATTTGCGTCCCTTTAATGCGATTGTTCGGCTCCATTTTTAAAATATAGATAGTAATATCAAGATGTTTAAGTGGCTAAGTAATGCCCCAGGGTACAAGTACCCTGGGGCGGCGGAATTTTAGGCTAGGCAATACGAACGCCAATCGTAAACCTTTCAAGAGATCACAATAAAATTTTCCATAACGTTATTACAATTCCAGCAAGAGTAACCAAAATTGAAATAACTGAAATTTTAGAGTTTTTCTCTAACGCCTTCAGGATTTTTACGTCGTCTTTTAACATGCTTTCCTCCTTGTTAAAGGAAGGGCATGTGAGAAAAAGGAGACATGCACTTTTAGCAGCAACCTACCCCTGTGGCCTCCAAAGGCTCTTTTCATGTATCTGTTTTTTCACAACGACGCCCTTGGTTGATGAAATAAGGGCGGGGTAGAAATTCAAAGATGATTTTTCACTTTTGATTATCACCGATGTCATATTCAATTTACGTAATATTATTGAATGATATTATTAGAATAGATAAAAGGTACAATGATGCTCACAATGTTAATTGTAATCCAAAACACAAAAGCAGTTAATGGCCAAATAGCCCTTAACGGATCTGACATGAGATATTTTTCCCATCCAAGTTCTTTAGGCATTCCATCTATTGAAGATTCCAATATAAATAAATATTTTTTTATAGTTCGCATTTGCATATAAATCCCAAATGCTCTAATTCCCATAATATTTACTATAATAATAGGTAACCATGTTAAATAGTAGAAAAATTGTGATGTATTATTAGCAACACACCAACTCCATATACCACTAATTATGAGTAAAGTGTATTTTTCTAATGCCTTTGTCTCTTTACGAAATTCTTCATAAATCTTTCTTAAATACTCCTCTTCATTTAAGAAATATTCAGGAGAGTGATTGATTTTTGTATCCATAAATTTTATAGCCGAACGTCCTGCATAAGGGGCTTGCGGGATTTACAGCAACAATATTCGGATTACCTGTGAGCTTACCAGCAAGGATGAACTTCGGAAAACCGCGCTGCCCGCAAGTCCCT
>CAMZLC010000134.1 GCA_947311605.1 uncultured Sulfurovum sp. | reverse complement strand
TAGCGCATGATATAGTAGCGGTGACTTCTGTCGCGCGGAATGACCGCCTTGGGAAAAAATCCGGCCTTGAGCCGCCTGGCATTCCAAGCCTCCTGCACAAAAAGATCGAGTATCTTCTCCTCATCTGCTGCCTGGGCAGGGGCAAACTTGATGACATACTGTACCCCACGCTTGACACAGAGCCAGGTGCGGTGATTTTGCACCAAGGGTTTGATCAGTTTGTATCCATCGATCTCCTCTCCTTTTTTGTAGTGCTCTCTGATCTCCAGTTTTGTCTGTTTGAGGCGGAGTCTGAGATCCAGCTCCTTGATCTCGATCGTGACAGCACTACAGTCATCCGGCAGAGTGTCCCGGTGCTTTTTGCTGGCTTGCTTGACAAGAAAGGATGCGCCCAAAGGAAGCCCGCTGCCCATCTCCTCTTCGCTGAGCTCCTGATGGAGCCCGTCGCTGCAGAGGAGAATACGGTCAGATGTCTGGAGGTTGTTTTCGAAGTAGTAGGGGCTTGCCTCCTCCTGCAGGCCGATAGCCAGCGTCAGCACAGATTCCATACCTGCTTCATCCACGGTATGATCGTGCGAGAGCTGTGTGAGCATACTGTCTCTTTGGAGATAGATACGGCTGTCACCCACATTGGCACCATAGAGCCTGTCTCCCTCAATGACGACCAGTGCCAGCGTGGTCACAAGCTCCTCTCTCTCGTAGTCTTCGATGGATTCGCTGTAGAGAATACGGTTGATGTTGTTGATAAAATGTCTGATGGATTTCTCCATACTCCAGCTGAGCGGTCTGTTGCGGAGTGAAGCGATGAGGAAATGAGCGGTACGCTCGGCAGCCTCAGCACCGCGAAGTGCGGAGCCTACACCGTCACAGAGTACGGCGACGGTGATGGTATCCATGACTTTTACTTCAAAAAAATCATCCCCTGTCAGTTGTGTGCCTTTGGCGAGTGTAAATCCTGATGTTTCGATATTCTGCTTGGACATGGGTTAGATCATTCCCCCTGCACTGGCACCCCAGGTGGTTCTCCAGCGTGTCTTGACAAAACTGAGTCCGGCGATCGCTACAAGCACCACACCTGCAAAGATAAGGAAGCCCACCATGTAGCCGTCGAAGGCACCTTTGGACCAGCCCAGGGTCTTGATCAGTGCCGTACCGCCAAGACCTCCGGCGCATCCGACAATACCGGTCATAATACCGATATCTTTCCCAAAACGCTGTGGCACGAGCTGAAAGACCGCACCGTTGGCCATACCGAGATTTGCCATGATCAGGAACAGTACCACAATCGCCACAAAGAATGGTAGATCAGCCAGTGCCAGTATCGCTGCCAATAACGCTACCGCACCATAAAAGAAGTAGAGTGCTTTGACCCCGCCTATTTTGTCAGCGATATTGCCGCCTACCGGTCTGAGTACCGCACCGGCGAAGATAGTCAGTGCACCAAAATATCCGGCAATGACCTTGACATTTGGCTCCCCCAGTATATCCAGACCAAAAGCAGACATATCGGCCTGATAGGTATTCATCAGATACACCTTCATATACCCGGCAAAACCGACAAAGCCACCAAAAGAGATGGCGTAGAAGAGATTGAACCACCAGGTATCCTTGTCTCTGAGTAGTTTCAGATAATCGGAGATCTTTTTTGGACGTGCCTTGTAGACAGAAGCTGGGGCATTTTTTGCCAAAAACAGATAGGCGACAAAGACCAGTGTTGCCATGGCTGCACCCACACCAAATACCGATTCCCAGCCCCAGATCTCCGCGATCTTGGGCGCAAAGAGGAAGTCAAGTACCACACCGATGTTACCCGCACCGGCGATACCCAGTACTACTCCTTGCAGTTTGGGCGGATACCACTGTCCCGCCTGAGGCAGTGCTACGGCAAAAGAGGCACCTGCAAAACCGAGTCCAAGCGCTACGATGAGCAGCTGCCCATAGGTGATATTCTCTCCCTGCATATAGGCAAGCAGCAGTGAAGCGATCACGATCGCCTGGGCGATCAGTGCGGTCAGTTTGGCACCTAGCTTGTCTACACCAAAGCCCAGTACGATACGCAGGATCGCTCCTGATAGAATAGGCAGGGAAAGCAGTGTCGCCTTCTGTCCTGCCGTGATGATCTCACCATGTGCCGCCAGGGCTTCGGTGATCTCCGTAGAAAGTGGTCCGAGCATCGTCCAGACCATAAAACTCATGTCGAAATAGAGGAAAGCCATAAAGAGTGTAGGGAAGTGCCCCTCACCTTTCAATGCTTTGAATCCGGCCATATCTCTCTCCTTTTTTGTGAAATGTAGGCGCATTATAATAGGAAATGTACAAAAAATAAATAGTTTTTTGCTTAAAATTTATACATGTCGATATAGAATTTCTAGCCATACTTGACTATAATAACGCTACTTAGTCAAAGTAAATGATAGAAAAGTAGGTACAGTATGCAACAGTTAGAAAAAGCCAAAACACTTAGAAGCAAAAAAGAGAACAAAATAGAGCAGATCAAGGCACTCAAAAGCCCTATGGATGTGCATGAGAGACTTGAGGCGATCGCCAAAGCCGGCTATGAGGGATTGGCCAAAGAGGACAGTAGCTACTTTCTCAAATGTTTCGGACTCTTTGACAAGGGTGAAGATTTTATGCTTCGTGTGCGTGTACCTGCTGGGCAGTTGAGCTATATACAGGCACCGCGCATCGGAGAGGTCGCCAAACAGTATGGCAAGG
>CAMZLC010000133.1 GCA_947311605.1 uncultured Sulfurovum sp. | reverse complement strand
GGTGCTTTTTTTGTCTACCTCGCGTCTGCGGTGGGTCTACCCTTTCCCCTGGCTGTACTGGCAGGTATCACTGGGTCAGTTTTGGTGGGTATCCTCACAGACAAAATTGCCTACAAGCCACTAAGGGAAGCACCAAAAATTTCTTTGCTTATCACGGCTATTGGTATCAGCTTCTTTCTCGAAAATCTTTTCAATGTTCTTTTTGGTGGCGTGCCTAAAGCCTTCCCGGCACCGGAGTATCTCACCTTTTCCTTTAAACTTGGAGGAGTCATCCTGCCCCTTATGGTTATTGTGATACCTATAGTTACTGTACTTATCTTGGGTGCTGTGCTCTGGGTACTCTACAAAACAAAATATGGCATGGCAATCCGTGCTCTAGCATTTGATATTCCTACCGTAAAACTCATGGGCGTCAATGCAGATTTTATTATTAGCATTGTTTTCGGACTAGGCTCAGCTTTGGCTGCAGTAGGTGGTATCTTTTATGCGATCAGCTATCCTTCGATCGATCCACTCATGGGTATTATCGTAGGACTCAAAGCATTTGCCGCAGCAGTACTTGGCGGTATCGGCTCAGTCACGGGTGCAGTATTGGGTGGGTTTATCCTCGGTTTTACTGAGATTTTTGTGGTGGCATTGTTTCCAGAACTTGGAGGCTACAAAGATGCCTTTGCTTTCTTTTTCTTGATATTCGTACTGCTACTCAAGCCCACCGGTATTATGGGTGAAGACCTAGACAGAGGGAGGTTTTAGATGAAAGGCACACTTATCAAAACAGTACTGATCGGGATAAGCCTAGGGCTCATCTGGTACACCAACAGTCACCTGGACATTTACAACCTCAGCATTGTGAACAATATAGGTATTTTTGCTATTTTGGCATTGAGTTACAATCTTATTAATGGTGTAGCGGGGCAGTTCTCCCTGGAGCCCAACGGATTTGTGGCTATCGGCGCCTACATGACAGCGATCTTTATCATTCCTATGGATACAAAGATAGACATGTATGCCCTCATGGATCCAGCACCCGTTATCTTGCAAATGCAGGCAAACTTTCCTATTGCACTACTCGCAGGTGGTCTAACCTCTGCATTGATGGCCTTTTTACTCTCTGTGCCAGTCTTTAGGGTAAGGGGCGATTATCTTGCTATAGTGACACTTGGCTTTGGATTCATTATTCGCATCTTTGCTATGAATTCACCCGCATACACCAATGGTGCCATGGGACTCAATGACATCCCAGAGTTCGCAGACTTCAGGTGGATAGGCAGTATCACCATTTTTACCTTCATGGTCATGATTCACGTTATCTATTCCAAGTATGGTAGAGCCATGAAGGCAATCAGGGATGATGAAGACGCAGCAGTAGCCATGGGTGTCAATACCTTCAAAGTGAAGACATATGCATTCATGACTTCTGCATTTTTTGAAGGCATTGGAGGAGGTTTGCTCGCCTCATTCCTGAGTACGATCGCACCAGACCAATTCACTTTTCTGCTCACCTTTTACCTGCTGATCATCATAGTACTTGGTGGACTAGGAAGCATGACTGGCACATTGGTCTCTGCAATAGTGATCGGGTTCGGTCTGGAATGGTTACGCTTCCTGGATGACAACATGAACATCTTCGGCTACGAAACTGGCGCACATCCAGGTATGCGAATGGTAGTATTTTCCATACTTTTGATTATCACCATGCTCTTTGCACGGAGGGGTCTCTTCGGAGATAGGGAATTATCAGACATACTTAAGAGTAAAAGAGCTTCTAAAAGGAAGGATGCATGAGCAAAGGAATCTTGAAAATAGAGAATATTACTATGCAATTTGGCGGCGTGACTGCCATCGACAATCTCTCATTTGAAGTACAGAAAAAAGAAATTTATGGCCTCATCGGCCCTAATGGCGCAGGAAAGACCACGATTTTCAATATTATTACAGGAAATTATCATCCTACCAAAGGTGAGATAATCTTTGGAGATGAGACCATTACGGGCACCAAACCAAACCTTGTCGTGCAAAAGGGAATCGCCAGAACTTTTCAAAATATTCGACTCTTCAAAAGCATGAGTGTTCTCGACAATATTCTGATAGGTTTTCATAACCAGTCTCACTATAGTTATCTTGAGGCAATTTTCAGGTTGCCCCGTTATTTTGGACAGGAGAAAAAGATCAAAGCAGAGGCCATGGCCATACTCGACGAGTTTGACCTCACCTCTTTTGCTGACCACAAAGCCACAGATCTTAGCTATGGAAACCAGCGGAAAGTAGAGATTGCCAGAGCTGTGGCCACCAATCCCTCTCTGCTACTGCTTGATGAGCCTGCAGCCGGTATGAACCCAAGCGAAACAGAAGATCTCTCTACTATTATTCACAAAATCAAACAAGATTTTGATCTGACGATCCTTCTGATTGAGCACGATATGAAATTTGTTAACAATATGTGCGACCTTGTCACTGTATTGGATTATGGTGAGAAGATATTTGACGGCAAACCAGCCGATGCCATTGTCAATGAAAAAGTCATTACAGCCTATCTGGGAGATTTCACACATGCTTAAAGTAGAGAATTTAGAAGTATATTACGGGGTGATCGCTGCGGTCAGAGGCATTGACCTCCAGGTAGAGGAGAACAACATCGTAACCCTGATCGGTGCCAACGGTGCAGGAAAGACCTCTACGCTCAATGCCCTTGTCAACAGCATCAAGAAGAAGGGGAAAGTCACTGCCAATGGATTTGATATCACCAAGGTTCCTACCCATAAGGTCATACAGGATGGTGTGGCGCTGGTACCCGAGGGGAGGCGCATCTTTGTCAATCTTACCGTCGACGAAAACCTCAGAATGGGTGCTTTTAACAATGATCGCTTTGAAGTGCTCAAAGAAGAAATGTACAAACAATTCCCTCGTCTTTCAGGGAAAAAAGAGCAGCTTGGGGGCACGCTCAGTGGTGGCGAACAACAAATGCTCGCTATCGCCAGAGCGCTGATGAGTGAGCCCAAAATCCTCATGCTTGATGAGCCAAGTCTGGGACTCGCACCCAAGATCATCGGTGAACTCTTTGAGACCATCATAGAACTCAAAAAAACCATTACTATCCTACTCGTCGAACAAAATGCTTTTGCTGCGCTCAAAATCGCAGACTATGGATATGTGTTGGAAAATGGTAGCATTACCCTAGAAGGAAAAGCCGGCGATCTTCTTGGTAATGACGAGGTAAGAAAGAAATATCTCGGGGGCTAATCCCCTCAAAAATCCTTCAGATCTTTCTTGAATATCAATTTTTCTACATGATTTCATCAGAAATTTAAATATAAATTTAATCTCCGCTATATTTTTATTGGGTATTCTTGTAGGTATGGGGTTGCCATAGTGCAATAGCATACCTATAGTGATGGCAACCTCTTATCAAATAGAGGGAGTTATTATGTCAAAAATGTGGTTAATGCGTCTCGTGGTTCTAGCAGCGGGTCTAGTCTTGTGGTTTATGCCGGTTCCTGAAGGGCTCCAAGAGAATGCATGGCATCTCTTTGCGATCTTCATTACAACGATTTTTTCTATTATCATTGGTGCCTTCCCTGTCTTCGTAGCATCTGTACTTGCCCTGGTCACTTCAATATTCACCAGTACACTTACGACAGCTGAGGCCTATTCTGGATTTTCCAAAGGGTTCATCCTCCTTATTCTGGTTGCATTCCTTGTCGCCAACGCTGTAGTCAAATCAGGATTGGGTCGGCGCATCTCGCTGATCATTATCTCCTTCTTTGGGAAGTCTACACTGGGTCTAGGGTATTCCATGTTCTTCACAGATATGCTCATAGCGCCTGCATTCCCCAGTAACACTGCCCGTTCTGGTGTGCTTTACCCTTTGACCCTGGCGCTCGCTAGAGACAGTGGATCCAAAGTAGAAGAGGGATCCCAAAAAAGAATGGGTAACTATCTCATGATGAACACTATGGCAGGACTCTCTATCTCCTCTACGCTTTGGCTCACAGCTATGGCAGCCAACCCCGCCGGTGCCGGTATGGCAGCAGAGATGGGTATCACTATCACCTTTGCCAGTTGGCTCCAAGCCTCGATCGTACCCTGCCTGGTTGCTGCACTTGTGCTTCCCTATATTCTCCTTAAGGTCATAAACCCGGAGATAAAACAGACACCGGAAGCACCAAAGAAAGCCAAGGAACTTCTCCAAGAGATGGGCACCATATCATCCAAGGAGATTATCACCGGACTTACATTTATAGGCATGGTAGCTCTCTGGGCCACCACCAGCATCCATCATTTGCCCAAAGAAGCCATTGCGTTCACTGGACTGGCGATCGTCATGGCTACTGGCATCTTCACAGAAGAAGACATGAAGCAGCAAGGGGGTGCACTTTCTACTTTTATTTGGTTTGCCGTACTTTATACGCTCTCCAGTTTCCTCAACAAGTTTGGTTTTATGACATGGATTGGTGACAAGATTGCGGCACCGTTGGATGGGATGAGTTGGCCTATGGTTTATGTGATATTGATCATCTCCTATGTCCTGATACACTACTTCTTTGTCTCTCAGACTGCACAAATGATGGCACTGTTTAGCGTCTTTTTAGCTGTGGGTATAAAGTCTGGTGTACCAGGAGAGCTGCTGGCCATGATGCTCCTTTTTGCCACCAATTTCTTCTCAGTCATTACACCACAAGGCTCTTCAGCCAATGTGCTTGCTGCAGGAAGTGGCTACCTGAAATCCTCGGAAGTCTACAAATATGGTGCTGTGATCACCTTTACCAACCTGCTTATTTTCCTGACAATAGGTACTGCATGGATTATGATGGTGACAGGCTAGCATATAATCACCACTGCTGGAGTCTCCATACTCCAGCACCAATCTAAAATATTCTGCTATACTATACAAAATTTTCTGCAATACCCGAATAAACGCGAGACCTTCCAGAAAACATTCAAACGCAAAGAAGAGCCATGAAATTTACAGATTTTGATCTAAGCCAAACCATACAGCAAGCCATTTCCGATGCCGGATTCAAAGAACCAAGCCCCGTACAGAAAGAGGCAATCCCTCTAATATTAGAAGGCTGCGATATAATCGCACAGGCACAAACTGGGACAGGAAAGACCGCAGCATTTGGTCTGCCCATGCTTAGCCAGATGAAAGCAGACGGCTCTGTTGAAGGCCTAGTAATTGTTCCTACCCGCGAGCTTGCTATGCAGGTCAGCGATGAGCTCTACCGTTTCGGCAAGCTCTCCGGACTTCGCACTGCCACCGTCTATGGCGGCACCCCCTACGGAAAACAGATAGAGAGGATCAAGCAGGCGTCGGTTGTCATTGCCACACCGGGCAGACTACAGGATCTGCTTATGAGCAAAAGGATCAAGATCGCTCCTCAATTTGTCGTGCTTGACGAAGCGGATGAGATGCTTGATATGGGTTTTCTCGATGAGATCAAAAATATCTTCACTTTCCTCCCCGAAGCAAGACAAACGCTCATGTTTTCTGCAACCATGCCCAAAGCGATCAGAAAGCTGGCACAAGAGATCCTCAACGATCCCAAAACAGTCGCGATCACCAAAGCAGAAAGTACCAATACAGATATCAAGCAGCTCTACTATGTCGTCAATGACAGAGAAAGAGATGATGCTCTGGTACGCCTCATTGATTATAAAAATCCCAGTAAAGCGATTGTCTTTTGCCGTATGAAGATGGAGGTGGACAGACTGATCTCACACCTCACTTCGCAGGGCTTCAAGGTGGGCGGTCTGCACGGTGATATGGAGCAAAAACAGCGAGAGATCTCCATCAGAGGATTTAAAAACGGAGCCGTAGATATCTTTGTCGCCACAGATGTAGCAGCCAGAGGCTTGGATGTCAATGATGTGAGCCATGTCTTCAACTATCACATCCCTTTTGACTCAGAGAGCTATGTACACAGGATCGGCAGAACAGGCAGAGCCGGAAAGACTGGTGAAGCGATCACACTGGTCAGCCCCAATGAACTGCGCACCATCAAGCGTATCGAAAAAGATGTAGGCACGCAGATGGCTACAGAGGTCATCCCCACCAAAGAGGAGCTTGTCAAGAACAAAGAGAATGACCTGCTCATGGAGATCGCCCAGACAACGATCACTGATGATGCCATCCAGATGGTCAAGACCCTGCAACATGATCTCGATATCGTCACGATCGCCCACCTACTGGCTTCCATGATCAAGCAGGAACAAGCTATCTCAGGCAAGGACAAGATAGGCTTTAACCTAGAGGAGATCAAGCGTCTCGTCGAGCGTATGCAAAATGACCGAGGAAGCAACAGGAACCGAAGCGGAAACCGTGGCAGAAGAAACAGTGGCGGATACAGAGGGGACAGAAACAGAAAGAGCCGCAACCACAGAAAAAACAATCACAGCGGAAACAG
>CAMZLC010000132.1 GCA_947311605.1 uncultured Sulfurovum sp. | reverse complement strand
TTGCCATTTCTGTTCAAATTCCCCGAAATCACCCGCCGAGATACTTTGATAATAGGGAGAGATCGCAGCAAACCAAAAACGCATAAACGGGAGACGAAAAAGCAGCCTGTCAGAAATTCTCTCCTGCGCTTTGGCGGGATCTTCTACTGAGAGATCGAACCTGAGCAAACTTTTCTTCTCCAGATAGTCTATCGCCTCCTCGCCTCTGTCCCGTCCGATCTTTGCTTTTTTGAACGCATCGTGCTCATGCTCTGTACCCAGTGCGATGATGCTCAGCAGTCTATGGTACACAGGGTTGCCGTGTGTGTACCGTATCATACTTTGATGTAGAGGCGTATAATGGCGGAGTATTTTTTCCTCTATGAGAACCTCCACACTCTGTGAAACATCTAGCTCCCAGCCCGTCCCCCCAAACACAGCGAAATACTCCAGGGCTTTATCCAAATCGCTGATATCATTCTGATAGGCAAAAGAGCGGAAATGCTGTAGCAGCGTGGGGTGTTTTGACATGGAGAAAGCCTTCGTGATTATATGGGAGAGATTATAGCAAAAATATCGCTGTTTGCGCATCTTTATCCAAAACGATGCATAGGGATCTCTAATGCAGTTTTTGAGATAATGTCACAAAAAGAGAGTACCCATGGCAACCTACACACAATCACACGACTTGGACACGCAGTTTTACAAGAGAGCAGACGGACATATCCAGCTGGCAAACAAACATCTCGATGAGCAAAAAATCTCTGAAATGGTCAATAGCTCTTTCCTCTATGCCGCTGCGAGGTTCAACGCCTGGATCAGTGCCGCAGGATTGACCAGTCAGGCAGAAATGGCACTCAAACGCGAAGAGCTGATCGGCTACTTCACTGACCAGTACCGCGCCATGCTCGAAGAAAATCTCGACGACTACATCACCAATTACGATCAGTATCTGGGTGTGAAGAAAGAGCACTAGCGCTACGCATCTACCCTCCCGCGCAACCTCTTCTTGTCGGCCTGCTTCTTTTTGGCGCTCAGCCGTCTATTGACTGAGCCTTTGGTTGGCTTGGTAGGCACACGTTTTTTCTGTACCACATTTACACTCTTAACTAACTCGACCAATCGTTCCAGTGCTTCCGTTCTATTTTGCTCTTGGCTTCTGTGCTGTTGAGACTTGATGACCACTATCCCCTCTTTGGTGATGCGTTTGTCTCTGCTTTCGAGTAGCTTCTCTTTATAGTACTCAGGCAAAGACGAAGCCTCCACATCAAAACGCAGATGGATAGCCGCCGAAACCTTGTTCACTTTCTGCCCACCAGACCCACTGGCACGTATGGCAGTGATCTCTATCTCATTTTCATCTAGAGTGACGGTGTTTGATATCTTTAGGGTTGGCATGGTTTATGCATCTCCTATCATCCAGACACCTTTTTCCATAAATGCAGGTATGGTCTGTCTTTTTGCTTTATTTATGAGGTTGGGGTGTGAGAGTTTATGACTTTTTGCGTAAGCATTGAGTGTGATGATATTGAAACCTTTTAAGTACGCCAACCTCTTGTGGTAGCTGTTCACCAAAGCCCTATAGAGTATCTGCTCCATAGTCTCTGTTTTACCTAACATAGTAAACTCTTGAAATCCTTTATAGTACTCTTGTCTATCTAAGAATCTTATGTTTATGGGTACATATTCTTCTCGTATGAGCAAGTAGTTGTTCAGGCTTCTCCCTATGCGTCCGTTACCGTCTATAAAGGGATGCAAGGTCTCAAAGTCCAGATGAAACCGTGCCACTCTCTCCACTATGCTTTTAGAAGTATCTGCCTTGTATGTCATAAATGTCTGTTCCAAGTCAGATGCTATCTGCGATGGTGCAGGAGCGATGTGGCTACCTACTCTCACATATTCATCTCCCATCCTAAACCTACCAGCGATGTCGTTATTAATGTTTGAGATGAGTATTTTATGCAAAAAAAGTAACATATCAGCGTTTAGCTCTTTAGCTTTAGCGTTGTTGTCTATGTACTCAGTCACACGGGCTAGATTTTTAGCTTCATGTATCTCACGTTCAGACACATACCTATCCAAGTCTATTTGCAAGAGTATCTTTTCTGTCTCTTCTATGCTTAGCGTAGAGTTTTCTATGGCATTTGAGTTATACACCTGCTCATGCACTTCTGTTTCCGATATAAGTTTGAGGAGTTGTGCTTTACCAATGGCAACTTCGAAGTACTCTTTTCTTAAGGTGTCTATTTTATTGATTTGTTTTTTCGTTAGCATGGTGTTAGTATAGCATATTTTAATGATATTATGTAAAAAATCGTTAAAATATAGTCATTTTATAGTTTTTTAACGATTTTTTACATATGGCAATAGGTTCTGTTAAAAAGCTCTATACACCAAGAAAGAATTATGCTAATATTCAACTCAAAACAGAGGACAAGACACATGGGAATTTTTGCTTTGCAATCAATGGTTGGAGGTTTTTTAGATGAAGATTTAAAAACCTTCAATAAAATCTTTGATGAGTGGTGCGTGCAGTTTGAGAGCCTGGAAGATGCGCAGTGTATCCTGAATACCCTTGGGGAGAATGGGCACATCAAGATTGTAGAGATCACGCCACTGAGCTACCCCAAATACTTTTTCCCAAAACTCCAAGGCATCATCCATGCCACACGAGAATATGACGGCAAAATCATCTGCATCGTCGAGCCACAAATGGGTATGAGTTTTCGTATTGCTATCTGTGACTTGGAGAGCAAAAAAGTACGCGTACTCAGCTCCAGATACAAGAGTACCCAGAGTGTAGAGGGTGCATTTGCTAATCTCTCTTTTGACCTATAGAGTTTGAGGTAACTGTTTTGAACTGTATTTTATTACCCAAAGATACCAAAAGTATCCGTGATCCACAACAAATTAGCCATATCAAAAAGATACTCAAATCCAAGGCAGGAGATACTCTGGGTATTGCAGAGATAGACGGAAACATTGGCAGGGCTACTATCGCGCATATCCATCACGATGAAGTGCTTCTTGCAAATGCCACACTGGACAAAAAGCCACCGGACAAACTCGATCTGACTGTTGTTCTGGCTCTGCCACGCCCCAAAGTCCTGCGTAGATTGGTTATGGACATGACATCTCTTGGGGTCAATAAACTCATTATAGTCAATAGCTACCGTACCCAGAAAAGCTACTGGCAGAGCCCACTGCTGGAGCGCATAGACGAGTTTGTCTTTGAGGGTCTACAGCAAGCCATAG
>CAMZLC010000131.1 GCA_947311605.1 uncultured Sulfurovum sp. | reverse complement strand
CTACCGGGCCAAGGTCATCTATGATGCTGAGCGTATCTCTACACACTATTATAGATACAGACCCAAGAGCATCACCACCCTCTATCTCGTAGAAGCCGATATAGACTACCGCTACAAATACCTAGACCGTACCCCCTTCGCCAAACTCCTTAGCCCAAGGACACCTCTCCCTACGGTCAGGCACACCCCCCACTCCTCACTCCTCACTCCTCACTCTTCACTCTTCACCCTTCACTCTTCACTCTTCACTCTTCACTCCTCACTCTTCACTCTTCACTCTTCACTCTTCACTATTCAGATATTCTCATCACCCAAAACGGTCTCCTCGCCGATACCTCCATCGCCAACATCGCCCTCAGAGAGGATGGTATCTGGTACACCCCTGCCACTCCGTTGCTGCCGGGTACGACCAGAGCCAGACTGCTCGATAGCGGCAGGCTCCGACTCAGAGATATTCATAAAGACACCCTGAGCAGATACGATGGCTTTGCCTTAATGAATGCTATGATAGGATTCTCCAAGCAAAAGTTAGAGATCAGAGATACCCTCACCGGCAATATTTTTAATTTTTAATTTTTAATTTTTAATTTAGGACAGACCATGTCACTGGAAAGCTTTCATACGAACAAATATAAACTTCTTATCCAAGACCATCTCTACCAGACCATCCTCTTCCTGCTCGAAGAGGGTATCGAATTTTCTGTCGCCGCAGAGCTACGGTACTGCAGCTTCTCTCCTGAGCTACCCAGCCAGATCACTGCTGCCTTTGGCGAGGTGACACTCTTCGCTCTGGCGGGCTACACTTTTGAGACGGCGGAGCTGGACGAGGCTGACCTCTACTTCGAGGCGGGATTCGGGGCAGAGGGGTTTGGCTCTCATGTCCATATCCCCCTGCTGGCGATCAAGCAGCTCTTTGTCGAAGAGTACCCTATCGCTATCAACATCTCTGAACCTATCAGAGAAAAGGCTGCCCAGACAGAGACCCACAGCTCTATGGAGGCACTGCTCAACAATCCCGAGAACCAAAAACTCCTCAAGAAGCAGAAAAAACGCTAAAGTTCTATTAAAAAATATTAATTTTTGGCAAAAAACACCCCTGTTTTGCGTTTTATTAACTAAAATCCTGTTTTTATTAATCATTTTCATTTTTTAAACTCCCCATTTTATGGCTTCTTAAAACAAAATCATTAATTTTTTGTTAATTTTTGATTGTTTTTTCGTTCAATCTATTGACATTCTTCAGCAAACCATGCTATAATTCGTTCGTAAACAAAAAACAAGGAGTTTCAAATGAAAAAAGGTCTTTTGCTATCAGTAGTAGCTTCGACAATGATTTTCGCAGGCGGTGACATCGCTCCTGTAGAGCCAGCAGCAGCGGCTCCAGTAGCAGATTGTTCAGATTTTTATGGTTCTATAGGTGCCTATTATCAGACAGCAGCAGATGATGCTGGTGATCTATTTGCTACCAGTGGTCCATACACAGGGGTATCAGCTTCTACAAACTTTAGCGTAACAGCTACTTTCGGCATCGAAAGAACACTGTACAATGGTATCGGTTTTGGAGCTGAAGTTTCTGGTTGGACTTCATTGGGATGGCCCGATGTTACCAACAATGTTACACCTAGAGTGCCTGCAGGCACACCTAATGATGAGGCCGGACAACTATCACAGCTGTATCTGACTATGGCCTTTGACAATACGGCGATCAAAGCGGGTAGATTTGAACTTCCAATGTCTTTGTCTCCATTTGCATGGACAGACTCATGGGCAGGCGCAAAAGATGTAACTTTTGAGGGTGTTCTTGTAGCAAATACTGATTTGGCCGATACAACACTATATGGCGCAGCAATCACAAAAACATTTGCATTCAATACTCGTAGTAAAATTGGATCTACTGGTGACACTTCACTATTTGCAATGGGGCTAGTAAATAAGTCTTTGGCAAACACTACAATCAAAGCTGTCGGATACTACTCTCCAGAGTATGAGTTGGCTACAGCGACAACTACAGGTGATGTATATGCTGGCTTTGCTTCAGTTGACACAGCAGTAGCTGATGTAAAACTTTCTGCACAAACTGGTTTTGTGGGTGGCGATACTGTTGCTTTCCCTAATGCAACATTTATGTTTGGGGCAAAATTGGCTGGCACTCTTGGTATGTTCGATTACTCTGTAGCAGGATCATATGTTAATGATGGAGACTATCCTCTATCTATAGTAGGTGGTCCATGGTGGATGTATACAGCGAATGAAGAAACAGGCACTCTCGTTGGTGGTACCGCCACAACTGCACTGTTGGCAAAAATCAGTACAAAAGTTGGTATAGGCAAACTATACGGATCTTATGGATACTGGGATGCTGATACAAGCATAGTAGCCAACGGAGCAACTGCGATCGATTACTCAACAGGCATAAGAGTGGGATACAAGTTCAAGGTAGCTGGTGTCAACATGAAAGCTGAGTATAGATACAGAAGCAGAACAGATCTTTCTGGCACAGAAACAAAAAGAAATAGAGTTAGACTCGAAGCACAGTACAAGTTCTAGGATACCCTCCTGAACTTTTAGCTTCTTAGAGCTCAGGCTTCTGCCTGACTCTAACCCTCTCTTTTATTTTTTCCTTTTACTTCTCGACATATCTATCTTTCTCGTTTGCACACAAAGCACTTTTTATTATTTTGTGATATACTTAAGGGTATCCTATTTTTGTAAAGGCACATCATGACTACTGTACAGATCAGCAACAAAACGGTAGAAAAT
>CAMZLC010000130.1 GCA_947311605.1 uncultured Sulfurovum sp. | reverse complement strand
TTGGTCTGCTCCTTGACCATATTGCGGCTCATCCCCTGAAGCTCACGAAAAAAGTGGTTGAGCACATACTCGCCCAGAAGCATGATCTCCACCTTGCGTTCTTTGGCTTTTTTGAGATAAAACGCCAGTCTGGTAGCATTCATTCCCAGTGTAGGAAGCTGCAAGGCACCTACGACTATCTCTTTCACGAGGAGACCCCACTCTGTGACTTCTCTATGGTCTCGACTTTGAGTTTTGCCTCTTCGATCATCGTCTGCGCCTCTTTGATGGTCTTGCGCCCCTCCTCATAGAGCTTCACGCTCTGCTCCAGGGTGATCTCTGGATCCATCAGTTGCTCCAGGAGGCTCTTGGAATATGTCAACTTCTCTTCAAATGTCTTTGCTTTCACGCGCTATCCTTTCAGTTTTCATTCCAAACTCTCAATGCTTCACTCTTGATACTACTTCAGTGCCTCTCTAAGAATGTGTGCAAACTTCTCTATCTCGACCAAAAAGGCATCATGCCCATAGTCACTCTCGATCTCATGGTACTGGTGTGCCTGAGCGTTTCTCTCCATCATCTGCGCTATATGCGCCATCTCTTCAGGGAAAAAGAGGCAGTCTCCCCCGAAACTGATCAGATGCAGCTGTGCCTTGATGCGCAAGATCGCTTCATGCAGCGAATCATAGCCCCTGGAGAGGTTGAATGTATTGACCGCCTTGGCAAGATAGAGGTAGCTCATGGGGTCAAAGATACGGGAGAAGTTATTGGTGTTGTACTCCATGTAGCGCTCGACCTCATAGCGCCCAAAGAGCTCAAAGAGTCCATCGGTGCCGACATAGTTGCGCCCAAATTTACGGTCCATAGAGTCAGGACTGAGGTAGGAGATATGCCCTGCGATCCTGCCTATCGCCAAGCCGTCCAGTCCCTCTTCTACAAAAGCACCTCTGGCATAATTCCCATTTTCAAACCGTGGATCCCTGCGGATCGCCTCCATGGCTACCTTGTTGAATGCGATCGTCCAGGGACGGGTCGCATAGGTCGCCGCCATGGCGATAATACGGTCTGCAAAATTGGGATAGTCTACTGCAAACTGCAAGGCCTGCATGCCACCCAGTGAACCGCCGACGATCGCCTTGAGATGGTGTATCCCCAGAGCGCTGAGCAGGTGCTTCTGCGCACGGATCATATCCTTGACCGTCACGACCGGAAACTTGAGCCGGTACGGCGCTTCGCTGGGATAGGCATCACTCATGGGGCCTGTGCTGCCATAGCATGAGCCCAGTACATTGATGCAGATCACAAAATGCTCTGTCGTGTCAATCGCTTTGCCCTCACCGATCACCTCATCCCACCAGCCTGGCTTGCGGTCACCCTCATACTGCCCTGCCACATGATGGCTGCCTGTCAGCGCATGACAGACCAGTACCACATTGTCTTTGGTTTCGCTGATCTCTCCGTAGGTCTCATACGCCAACTCGAATGGTTCCAGAATACGACCACTCTCAAGATACAACGGTGTGGTAAATTTGGCAATGTTGGTTTCAGTCTGCATACTACTCTCTACGGATGGAATGGGGGTATTTTATCAAAAGTGGGCTTTGGTTTGCGTGGGTATCCACCCATCGTTATTACCGCACCTATAATCTGAATTTTGATGCAAGCGATTTCACTCTTTGGAGCAGCGACTGAAGTCGCATCCCCTTACGTGCTGTTCTAGAACCACATACGCTTCAGGATGCACTCTCCTGTCTTGATGCGGTAGCTGAGTACCCCTGCAATATGCATAGCAATGAGCAGCATCAGGATTGTAGTACTGGCTCCGTGGATATCAGCCAAGAGCTCTGTCGCGCCCCCTGCTCCCGTATAGAGTGTGGGATCCTTGCCCAAAACAGCCACTTCGCCCACATTGGCACTGTTGGCAGTCGCAAAACCGCTAATCCCTGCGATCAGTATGAACAGGTAGAGCAGACGATGGTTCCACGCGATAGCCTTTTGTCTGAGGCTATTCACCTTGAGCGGCTCCATCTCCGGCTGGGAGCGCAGCATCAGCAGGCGTACCAGGGTCAGTACCGTTGCCAGAATCCCCAGGATGATATGTATCTTGAAGGGTGCGAGATCACCACCCTGCTCTGGCAGATCCGGCATTACCAATGAGGCCCCCAACAGGATAAACGTCAAAAGCACAGCATGCACCCAGTGCATTGCTACAAAAGATTTGGTATAGTGAGTCATCATCATTCCTTGTGTCAATTTCGGAGCATTGTACACAAAGTTTTCCTAATGACTCTTAACGGCATGCATCAAGTGACCTTCTCCACCTTGACCGGTATGGCCTGTCTGGCATTGGAGCCACACACAAAGTCTGCTGTCAGGGCTGTATTGCGGCTGCTGTCATGCAGTCCAAGCTTGTTGTAATATACCCCTGTCCTTCTGGATATCTTTCCTTTAGTAACCTTGCCATTGATCTCTAGGTCTATCGCACCCTCGCCTTCTCTTCCTGCACCATGCTCTACACCAATAGTCTCTGGATGGATGCCGTGCCTGAGTCTCAAGTAACCCTCCACCGAGCCATCTGCCGATGATATCCTGACGATATCTCCATGCTTGAGCCCAAACTTCACAGCGGTTTTTGGATTCATATCCACATAGGTGGTATAGCGTATCTCCTTGAGAAGCGTACTTGCCGTATTGGGCGTAGACAGTACATTGGACTTGAACGAAAATGCTGTCAGTGGAAAATGCTCTTTCGGGAATGCCTTTTCAAAAGTCTCGCCATTGGCAAATCTCTGCTTATAGAACTTGACTGTACCGCTAAACCTCTCTCCGGTAAGCGCATTCTTTGTTCGCCCTACGGTCTCATTGTAGATCTGTATGGGCTTTTTGTATCGATGAGAGAGGTACTCGCCCTGGTAACTCTTGTCGATATCTTCATATCTGCCGCCACGTGCCATCACATAGGCTGTTTTTCTCCAGTTCTTTCCGCAGATTTTTTTCAATGACGGCACGTAGGATTCAATGCCGCTCAAACGGATGTCTTCATCGCTGGCATCGGGTACCGGTTTGCCATCCATAGCGATGTTCTCAAAGGCTCTCAGGTAGAAATCCTCCACCTTGTCAAAGGCGTGCCATTTTCCATCATTTCCCTTGATGGCTTTTTCTCCGAATCCTGGAAGTTTCAGTTTTTTGCCCAGGGCAATCGCAAAACTGATCACCTCAATAGGGTCACCATTTTTAAACTGTGCTTGTCTGGGCTTGACAACAGGGAATCTCAAAGTATTGATCTTCGTCTGATAGCCTGCCCAGGCATGTACAATCCCCCAGGTTTCATGCAGTACGGAGTCGGGAATAATATAGTCAGCATATCTCGAAGACTCATTGATAAACGGATCGATGGCAATAAAAAGAGGAATCGATTTTTTCGGATCGCTGATCAGCTCTTTGATATGGCCTTCGCCACCACTGGTGCCATACATAAAGTTGGAATTGAGTGTCAGCAGGACATCCAGTTTATAGGGGTACCCCTTGGCACTGTTGGTGATGATCTCGCTCTCCAGCGCGTTGGTAAAGGGATACCATGTGTCTTTTGCCGGATAGGGGTTTTTCCCGGCAGCCACCTTCTTTTTGTATTCATTGGTCTTTTCATAGGCCATTCTGGTTTTGTCGATGCGTGTTGCGTGCACCTTACTCTTGCCCTTGTAGCCAAAAAGATTATATTGTTTGCCTTTGTAGTCTTTGTAGGCGCCGCCACCGGGACTCATACCGCCTTTGTAGTTGAGGTTTCCGACCATGGCACCGAGCATCATCACCGCATAGGTGGTATAGAATCCTGTGGTATGCATGGTGCCGCCATGACAATCGACGCTGGATTTTCTGCCGTGCGACACAAACTCTTTGGCAACTTCTTGCATTTTATCAACGCTGACGCCACACTCTTTGGCGTACTCTTCCAGGCTCAGCTCATTGACATTCTCCTTGAGCTCATTGAAAGATGTTCTTACTTTGTAGGTTTTTCCCTCGAACTCTACCATGCCCTGATAATCCAGCACCGCCTCAATCACATCATCTGCATGCTTGAGTTGCATGTCTTGGGTATCGAGTACCAAAGGGGTCTTCTTGTCTCTCAATATTCTGCCAAATCCCTCTTCATCCTGTATGATCAGGTGGGAGGCATTGGTCCAGGAGACATCTTTGGCCGCCTGCATCGCTTTGGCAGAAGGCAGAGCCAGATAGGAGGCATTGTAGGTCTTGCTGTTAATAATGATCTGTAACAGTCCCATGACAAAGGCCAAATCTGTTCCGGGAATAATGGGTATCCAGTGGCTTCTTCCTCCTACGGCTATCGTATCACTGTTCCCCTGCGTAGGAGAGACGATGGTGTATTGAATATTTTTTTCTGTTCTGGCACGCGCGAGCAGCTTGCCTTGTCGTTTGAAGGGGTTTCCCGCCTGTCCCGGAGGGGTACCGATACTCAAGAGATACTCTGTATTCTCAAAATCCGGTTTCAGGTGAGGGTATTTTTTGAAATTACCAAGATAGGCAGCTTCACCGGCACGCATCGAAAGGCCACATATAGAAGTGTGCCCCATATAGTTGGCACTTCCATAAGATTTGAGCAGTCTGTGCACTATTGTCTTGACCCTTCCATCGTGCGTCGTTCCGAGGATACAGAAACCGTTGGATTTTGGACCGAAGATCGGCTCTTCCGGATTGATAGGTGTTTTGGTATCTCTCACCTCTTTGAGGCCCTTGACCTTCCCCTCACCGAAAAGATCTCCGCCATTGACTATCTCATCGATCAGTGTATCGATGTCGATCTCTTTCCAGCGATTTTCTCCTCTTTTTCCCACACGCTTCAGTGGTTTGAGCACCCTGTTTTGATCATATGTTTTGTCAAAAAGTACATTGCCTCTGGCACAGACATTGGAGCGATAGGTTTCAAATTCTCCTGCCTGTGACAACAAGGTATAGCTCTCCTTGATGCTCGTATTGTAGGGGATCCAGGGATCTGTCGAGAGGAGGTTGTAGGGGTTGCCGAGCACCCGGACAACCTTGTCTGTTTTTTTGTCTATCTTGACCCTGACACCGCACTGTGTCGTACATCCAATGCAGGTCGTGGCGCAGACCTTGAATGCATCATTGGGGACAAATTTCTCATTTAGATAGCTGTACTCCGCTTCGGATGAGTTAAAATAGATGCTGTCTTTGGCTTTCTCTCCTTTATCGGAGAAGGTTACTACCGAGCCAAGCATATCCTTGTATCCTACTGCAGATGCAGCCGCAACCGCCACACCTGAACCGAGTAAAAATTTTCTTCTGCTACTTTGCATTTTCCGCTCCTTTATAACACTCTTCCATCTCTTCGTCCCACGGGAAGACCAAGAGAACGATACAGATCAACACAAACAACACCCCCCAGTTTGACAGTACCGATACGATACTTCCCTGCCCAAATACATGGGGCGTATAGTGCAAAAACCCTGGTGTGGTGCGGGGAATTTCCTGACCACCGATAACGGTATTCCACCGAAACAGCCATACGCCGATGGCGGTAACGAGCCCCCCGAAATAGACCACAATTGGAATATTCCTCAGCTTGGTAAATCCGATGATCATTGGAACGAACAGGCAGAGAACATAGTCGATCCAGAGCGTATCCTGGAAATGCAGACTAAAATACTGATAGAGTGCATATTTCTCTCCATTGGCAAAGGTCAGTGAAAAAGTCAGCCACAAGAAACGCATCACCAAATCTGCTACAATAAACCAAGACAGAAGCCGTGCCAGCGTTGCTACCATATCTCTATCAACACTCTTTCGCTCGGAAAGAAACCTCTGAAAAAGCGGGATAAGTAAGATCAGCAGCCCTGTACCGGACACCATCGCTGATGCCAAAAAGATGATCGGCATCAACGGGGTGTGCCACATGACATTGGCATGCACGGCTCCCAAAATATACCCCGTATACCCATGCACTGCCAAAGCAAGTGGGATACCAATGGCTCCCAGCACATAGCCTTTTTTGTGATCCTTTGCAAGGGCTTTTTCGCTCAAATCCATATTGCCAAATGCCAAGAGTGTGTTAAGCATTTTGGTCAGACCACGGCTCTGTTGGGCTATTTTGACAAAGTAGGGACGATAGAGTGCCTGTGCCTCAAAAAAGATAAGGATCGGATAGGCAATGAGCAGCAATACTCCCCATTTCATAGGTGAAGTGGCGAAATTTTCCCAGCCGTAAGAGAAGAAGTTCATGATCCTTCCCGGCTGCTTGAGATCATCCACCAGATTCAGCGGTGCTGCCACCAGCAACACAAATGCCATCAGCAAAGCGATCCCCGCAATAGGTTTGTATTTTTTCCAACCAAACACATGGGCAAAACTGGAGATAATAAAAGCTGCGGCTGAACTGCCGGTAAACCAAAAATAATTTGGCACATCGATTCCCCAAGGCTTCTCTATAGTGATAGAGGAAACCAGTGTCATGATATGTTGTGCATTATCCATGATTTTCTACCTCCCCTCTGGCTTTTTCCCACTCCCTTTTGAAGCCCTCTTCCGCCTTGACAATATCATCCAGACTTTGGGTCGTAGAGAAGAGCTCCTCTACCCTTGAATCAAGACCGATATAGAAGGTCTGGGGTTTTGTCCCCTGCGCCTCTTTTAGTACAGTGCTAGGGAAATTGTGTAGCAGTTTGTAGACCTCGGAATTCTTGTCATTGATATCACCAAAGACTCTTGCACCTCCGATGCAGGTCTCCACGCAGGCAGGAAGCAGCCCCTTGTCTACTCTCTGGGCACAAAAATTACATTTGTCTGCCGTCTGTGTCCGTTTGTTGAAGTATCTTTTGTCATAAGGACAGGCACTGATACAGTACCCGCATCCCCAACAGACATCGTTGTCCACCACCACGATCCCATCTTCCCGTTTGAAGGTTGCCCCGGTAGGACAGACAGGTACACAGGCAGGCTCATCACAATGGTTGCATAGCTGCGGCAGAAAAGCTTTGCGTACATCGGGGAACTCCCCGATCTCCGTCTCGGTGACAAAGGTTCTGAACTGCTCCTCCGGAACTTCGTTTTCAATTTTACATACCGAGGTGCAGGCCTGGCACCCGATACATTTTCTCAGATCCAGTACCATCACAAAATGCTTGCCCTTCTGGCCTATATGCCTGCTGTCCTTCTCGTCACGACCCGGTATCTGTGATGAAAAAGCATTGGCCTCTGTCGTCGCCAACATGGCAAATGCCGTGGCTTCCAGCCCTTTTTTCAGAAAATTTCTTCTCGAATTTTCCTTAGACATCTTCACTCCTTTCAAAATAGTTTGAAAAAAGTATAGCGGGAAAGAGGGGGAAAGTAGGGGGCGACTAAAGCGTGACCGTAAATAGCGCACCCTCTGTACCATTAGAGACCTCAATGGTGCCGTGATTGTTTTTTTCGATGATGGTTTTGGTCATATAGAGCCCGATGCCTGTACCGCTCTTGGCATGCTTGGTGCTGAAGTAAGGCTCAAATATTTTCTCTATAGGGTCAATATCGATGCCCCCTGCATTGTCCTCAATAGTAATAGTGTTTCTATTGTCCTGTGTAAATGCTTTGATCGTAATATTGGCATCCTGGATCTCTCTTTCGATCAAAATATCTTTGGCATTGTTCAGGATATTCAAAAAAGCCTGGGCGATCTCATTGGAAAAACCCTCGATCTCAAAATCCTCTTCTATCTCTATGGTCAGTACTATGTCATTGTTTTTGAGCGATGCCCCCATAAGCTTCCTGACACTGTGAAGGACAGAGGATATCCTGTATCTCTTTTTATGTTTCTGCGAGGCGAAAAAATTTCTAAAATCATCGATGGTTTTAGACATAAATAGAATTTGTTCGTTGGATTCCTTAATTTTTTTGTGGAACTTTTCCCTGCTAAGCTTGTCTCGGTCATAGGAGAGTTTCAGATTGATGAGGATAGAGGAGAGCTGGGTAAGCGGCTGCCTCCACTGGTGGGCGATGTTGCCTATCATCTCTCCCATGCTGGCCATTTTACTCTGGTGAACCAGGATACGCTCCTTCTCGTTCGCCTCTCTCTCTTTTTTCAACTTCTGCTCTATCTCACTTTTGATCTTGACCTGCAGGTTCTCATTGAGATGCTCCAACTCGTTGCGGCTCTCTCTCAATCTTTTGTTGGAGGCATCAAGCTCCTTGAGAATCACATTGAAACCGTAATTGATCAAAAGTGAGGTCGCCACGATCAAAAGCAGCAGGATAATCAGGCTCTGTATGATGGACTTGTCCAGCAATGTTTTCCAGTAGGTGATATCCTGTAAAAAAATGATGCTGAAATCATCTTTTATCCCCCATCCCCTGCCCTCGATCACATACGAGATATAGGGCGTATCCTTGATAGTTATTTTTTGCAGATGCTGCACCTGATTGTGGACAATTATCTCATCCATAGTGGGGTTGTCTTTGAGCTTCCAGACCAGTCTTTTGTTCTCTTTGTTCTGGTACAGGATATAGGCATAGATATTGGTCAGTTTGTTGATCTCTGAGAGGAAAAATTTCGGGTTGATCACAAAAACAAGATAGCCTATCGTTTGTCCATGCGCATCCTTGGCTACCGAGACGGCATGATAGTTGAAAGATTGTGCATCATGCCAAAATCCATCATAGCCTTTGGCGTGGGTATCCGCATACAAGAGTGTGTCAGGAGGCCTCTCCCCAAAATATGTCAACAGCCTCCCTTCTTCGTCATAGAAACAAAAGGATTCCAGATAGGGATTTTCTTTGACGATCACCTGCCAGCGCGGCAGAGAGAAGCGATGCAGATTTTTTGCATTTTTTGTTTCAAATGCCTGCTTGATGCCATAAGAGTTGATATTGGCAAATCCGCGTGTCACATAAAATTTGCCTATTCTTTTCCGTGTCTCCTCATACACCAGTTGCACTCTTTGCAGTTTCAATTGCTGATCTGCCCGAGCAAAATCTTTGATATCAAGATACCGGATAAAGAAAAATACCACAGAAAGCAATATATAGACCACCAGTACCAGGATGATCGTTTTGCTCTTCACGGAGAAAAATCGTTTACGGTTACTGTAGTGCAATCCTGTATCCTATCCCATAGATATTTTTGATACACTCCGTACCGATCTTTCTTCTCAACTCCTTGATGATCGATTTGATAGCCTCTTTGCTGGGCTGTTCAAATTCCCACATATAGTCATAAATCTGCTCAAAGGTGACTGCCTGCTCTTCTCTTTGGATCAAAAACTCCAAGAGTCTGCTTTCGTTATTGCTCAGCTGCTGCATCCTTCCCTCTCGATGGACAGTTTTCTCATCCGTATGATAAATGCAGCCATTGGAGAAGAGAACATCCACATGGTTATCGACAAGCTCCAGTGCCACAAGCTCCAAGGCTCCCAGCAGCGCCTCTTCATCATAGGGCTTTGTCAGGTACTTGGTGATCTTCAACTCCACAGCTCTCCAGAGGTACGCTTTTTCCGTATGTGCAGAAAGTATGATAATGGGGATCTTTTTATCCTCTTCTCGGATCGCTTTGATCGCCTCAAGACCATCAAGGTGCGGCATACAGATATCAAATATCAGTACATCGTAATTCCCCAGGGTCATCTCATCCAGGGCTTCTCTGCCATCACCTACGGCTACAACCTGTCCAAAAAACATCTCTAAAACTTCCGTAATGTTTTCTCTGATCCCCTCTTCATCTTCGGCATACAGCACTTTTTTGTTGGAGAGTATCTCTATGGGAGAGTAGCTAGACACTGTTGGAGCTCCTTTGACCTATAGTATATTTCAAAATAGATAGATGTGATTCCAAATTATGCCATTTTTTGTATTAGGGCACCTCTCGTACTATCCGTCTGTGGTATAGGCTAGCGTTTTCGTGTAGCCAAATAGCCAACAAGCCTCTCCACACCTTCTCTCATGTGCTCTAGGCTGCGTGTATAGGAGAATCTCAGATAATGTCCCGTACCGTTGGTGCCAAAGTCGATCCCGGGTGTCACGGCGATATGAATCTCACGCAGAAGCTCTTCGCTGAACGCCACGGCATCATCGGTGTAGGCGGAGACATCACACCAGAGGTAGAAGGCACCATCAGGACGGGCATCGATCTTGAAGTGGAGGCTGAGTGCCTCATAGAGGTAGTCCCTGCGCACCCTGAACTGCTCTCTGGTCTGAGCCAGATGTGTATAGTCAAACGCCTCCAGTGCAGCATACTGGCTGAGCGTGGGGGCAGAGATATAGAGGTTTTGGGCGATGATCTCGGCGGGTCTGACCAGTGCCTGGGGCAGGATCATCCAGCCCAGACGGATACCGGGCATACAGTAGTACTTGGAAAAGCCATTGATGACGATCACCTCATCACTGTACTCCAGTGCCGTATATGCTTGGCTGTCATAGACCAGCCCATGGTAGAGCTCATCGGAGATAAAGGCGATATCCTTCTGCGTACAGTAATCTATCAGTGCCGAGAGATTTTCCGGGCTGTAGAGCGTACCGGTAGGATTGGAAGGGGAGGAGATATGCAGTGCCTGCATATGATGCCCCATCAGATGTGCCGGAGTCAGCTGATACCCATCCTCAGCTCCGATAGGCATGAAGAGCGGCTCCACATCCACCATATGGGCAAAGTTTTTGTAGCAGGGGTAGGAGGGGTCACTCATCCCCAGCACCTCTCCATGACGCAAGGTCAGCAGATACGCCACCAAAAAGGCGATACTCGTCCCCGGTGTGAGCAGTATCCGTCCCGGATCGACCGCTACCCCATACTCCTTCAGATAGTGTGCCGCGATCTTCTCCCGCAACACCAACAACCCCAGGCTCTCCGTATAGGCAAAAGCATCCTGCGCCACCGCCTCCTGCAACGCCACCTTGACCCGAGGAGAAGGCGACAGATCCGGCTGCCCCACCTCGAAATGGATCGTATCCTCATACTGTGCCGCCTCCCGCACCAGATCCATCACACGAAATGAGGTCATTTTGTTGTAGCGCACTGACACACTCCTCGATCATTATTTCTATAATATATTATAACCTAGATTATATATGCCTCCAGATATACATATTTCCCATTTAACCATTTTTGGTACAATCAAACCCAACAAATAAGGAGCTCTCTCATGAAAAAAATCTTCACTGTTTTACTGCTGCTTGCCACACTTCTCTCCGCTGCTACACCTGAGCAGGTCGAGCGCTATCTCATGCTCTCCCATGCCGAGGAGGATCTTCTGGAGCTGGAGTCGGGTTTTGCTGCGATACAGCGTCGTTTGGATGCCAAGGATGACAATGGCAGCAGCTATGACACAGAGCTCCTTACTGTGCGTTTCAGAGAGAAGCTTCAGCAACTGCTGAGCGAGAGCGAGATGGAGAAGGTGCTGGAGAACTACAAAAACGAAACGCTGCTGAAATTTGTCTATGAGTCCAGTGATCCGGAGGGGGACTACCTGGAGATACGAAAGTATGCCAAAGAGGCAAAAGCAGACCCTGAACTGGAAAGTCGCCTAAAAATCGTCCAAAAGATCAACACCTACTATAGCAAACCCGAGGTAATCACGCAGATGTTCGACACCCTGATCATCCCTATCATCAAGCGCATGAAATCCAAAAACAGTGATAACAAAAGCATCAAAAAGATGCGAGAGCGCTACATCAAATCCATGACCGAA
>CAMZLC010000129.1 GCA_947311605.1 uncultured Sulfurovum sp. | reverse complement strand
GAGAAGCTATCATGCGACCGGACACACGAGTGCTGCCAGGCACAAGGCCACTATGCGCACCTATCGTGTACGGGGAAAGACCTATCGCCCCACCTATGTCAGTGTGAATGATACCATGCGCGGCATCTCCAGCTGGTATGGCCCCAATTTTCATGGCAAGCAGACCAGTAATGGTGAACGCTACAATATGCACGGCATGACTGCCGCACACAAGACCTGGCCCATGGACACGATGGTCAAAGTACAGAATCTTAAAAACGGCAAGAGTGTGGTGGTGCGCATCAATGACAGAGGGCCTTTTGTCAGTGGCAGGATCATCGACTGCTCCTATGCCGCAGGCAAGGCAATTGGTTTGGATCGTACTGGTATTGCCCCGGTCAAACTAACCGTCCTGGGTTTTGCCGGCAAGGTCTATCATGCACCCAAACCTTCGCCTTCGGCTCCCCAGACAGCACCGGCACCACTGCCTAAGGTACACCTGACAAACTTCGCGGTTCAGGTAGGTGCATTCCGCCGTCATGAAGGTGCGGTGACCTATCGAGACAGGCATCAGGCGATGGATCGCTGCAAGCGCGTGGTCATTCGGAAGTTCATGGTCGATGATCTGTTGCTCTACAGAGTCTGGGTCACAGGATTTGACTCTGCGGACGAGGCGAGAGATTTCATAGCGACACATCATATAGAGGGTGGATTCCTAATCCGACCTTGATGAGACAAGGAGAAAAAATGATCGAAAAAAACAGAGAGACCAAAGAGACGCAGATCACTGTCAAGCTCAACCTGTATGGCAGCGGACAGAGCAGTATCGATACGGGTGTAGGATTTTTCGATCATATGCTGGAGGCTTTTGCCAAGCATGCCCATATGGATCTGGAAGTCGACTGCAAGGGTGACCTGCATATCGATGCACACCATACTGTAGAGGATGTGGGAATCGTGATCGGTCAACTGTTGGGTGAAGCCGTCTACCCTGTCGAAAAGGTCGAGCGTTATGGCAATGCTACCGTCGTGATGGACGAGGCGAGCGTCAGCTGTGATATGGACCTCAGTCACCGTGGTTTTCTCGTCTTTGAATTGCCTATCGGTGGCAAGGTGGGAGAGTTTGACGTGGAGCTGGTGGAAGAATTTTTCCGTGCCCTGGCGCTCAATATGCCGTTGACCCTGCACCTGATCTATCACCGTGGGAAGAACAAGCACCATATCATCGAAGCAGCCTTTAAGGCACTGGCAGTGGCACTGCGCAGAGCCGTCACACCCAATGAGCGAGCCGGGATCCCCAGTACCAAAGGCGTACTGTGAGCATCGAGCTGATCGTACTGGATGTGGATGGCACGATGACGGACAGCCGCATCAGCTATTCTGAGTCCGGTGATGAAGTCAAGTCTTTCAATGTCAAGGATGGGTTGGGGATCGCCAGTTGGATGCGTCTGGGCAAAAAAGTGGCGATCATTACGGGAAGAAGCTCCAGGATCGTAGAGCGTAGGGCTCGTGAATTGCGGATAGAATACTGCCATCAGGGGGTCAAAGACAAGCGTAAGGTGCTGACCGAACTTCTGGAGAAGCTGCAGCTGGGCTATGAGAATGTCGCTACGATCGGAGATGACCTCAACGACTATACAATGCTTCAAGATGCGGCGATCTCCTTCGTCCCCAGAGATGCGACTGTGGCGGTGGAGAGGATCGCTACGGTGACATTGAGCAGGCGGGGGGGAGACGGGGCTGTGCGCGAGATGATAGACTATCTGATCGAAAAAGAGGGGCTGACCGAGGAGCTATACAGGATATGGTCAGTCGTATAGAGGCAGCACTGCTTGTGGCACTCCTCTTTTTTGCCAGCAGAGCCATGGTGACGGACCTTGCCCACACGCAGGAGGATAGCGTTACAGAGAAGAAGAAACTGGAGCTCTTCTCTCTCTCTTTTCGAGAGGCCAACCAAACAGCACTGCTGCATACCATCACCGCCGATCATATGATCCAGTATCCCGATAAAACCCTCTATAAGACATTTGTACTCTACAGTCCTGAGCTGAAATTTCTCTCCTCTCGTGCTATAGAAAAAAAAAGGAGAATATATCTGGAGAACAATGTAACGATTCTCAAAATAGACGGTTCGCACTATACTTCCGGTGCCGTCATGTATGACAAACAACACAGACGCATGGAGCTCTCAAAATATTTCTCCTTTTCAGATCGCCATGGAACGGTAGAGGGTACGCAGATACAGTATGACGGCAGTCAAAAAGAGCTCAGTGGAGAGGCTATCAAAGCGCGCTATGAGATAGAGTAGATGCCCTTACGTTAAAAAGATTCTCTGTAAAAGTATTTGAATATAAAAACAGAAACAAAATAAGATAAGGTGGATTTTGTAAGTGGTGGGTCCTCGGGGACTCGAACCCCGGACCACTCGGTTATGAGCCGAGTGCTCTAACCAGCTGAGCTAAAGACCCGTCAGCTAGACGACACTATTGGAACGCTTCTTGCGCTTGCGACGGATAGCCGTCTGAGTGCTGCGCCGGAGAGGCTCTTTTTCCATCATCGTCAGTTTAGAGTCGGCATTATACCCCTTGTAAGTTTTAACAGCGATTAAATTGATCAGGATACCGAAAAAAACAGCAAAAATAATAAATGAGGTACCTCCATGGCTGAACATCGGCAGGGGTACGCCTACTACGGGTGCGAGTCCGATGATCATATAGATATTGACTCCCATATAGATGAAGAGCAAGAACGCCAGACCTGCAGCCACTGAGGTGATCAGAGGATCCTGCTCGTAGATCCTGGAGATACGCAGCAGATGGATGATCAATAGGATATAGAGAGCGATGACGAGGGTCATGCCCGTGAAGCCCAACCGCTCACCCAGATAGGCGAAGATGAAGTCGCTCGTCGAGATGGGGAGAAACTTGAGCTGGGTCTGTGTGGCCTGATCCTCTTGTTTTCCCTTGAGTCCACCTGATCCGATGGCGATGAGTGCCTGCCGGACATGGTAGCTGGGTTTGTTGATGAAGTCATGGATACGTTTTTTCTGGTAGTCCTTGAGGAGGGAGTTGTAACCAAAAAACCCAACGATACCCAGGAGCATGAAAAAACTGATCCAGACGATGGGCTTGAAGCGATTCAAAAAGAGTATCCCGTAGCCTGTCATGAGTAGTACCAGTGCGGTACCCAGATCGGGTTCTCTAGCGATCAGATAAAAAGGGACAAGAATCACCAAGGAGAGCTTGCCAAAATCGATAAAGCCATAGCCTTTTTCCGGAGGAGGATTTCGCATGATCATAAAGGCGAGCATCAGTATAACGCTGACCTTGATGAATTCAGAAGGCTGAATCGTAAGTCCCAGCCCCGGAAGCTTGATCCAGCGCTGTGCGCCGAGGATGCTGTGTCCGACGAACTCTACGGCGGCTAGCAATAGGAGGTTGAGTAGATAGCTCAGCGGAGCAAACCACCAGAGGATATGCTTCCAGGGGACAAATGCAGCAAGTGTCAGGGCGATGGCACCCACCATATAGTAGACCATCTGCTTGTGGAAAAGCAGGGGGTTCATCTCTTTGATCAGCACAGAGGAGATGAAGAGCAGAGGGAGGGCCTGCAGGATCAGAAGATAGTTGAACTTGCTGGGAAGTCTGCGAAAGTACTCTGATACCTCTTTCCAATCCATACCTGCCCATTCCTGTTCATATTTTTGGTATTATATCGAAAAGAGTATAGGGTTTTATAAATGAAGTTTGAAATCTTGGCACGCTGCTCTGCGGTGCGGCATCTCGTGACAGAGAAGGATGGAGGATTTGGCTGTGGGTTCTCTATGGCATTGCATACAGGAGAGGCAGAGACGGAGATCCGGCGCAACCGCGCAGTGCTGGCGGAAGCCTTTGGTGCATCCTATCGCTTTTGCGGCATCAGGCAGACACACAGCGACAAAATACACAGGATCAAAGAGCCAGAAGGAGAAGGGTGGAGGGATCTCTCCGATGCCGTGGAGGCGGATGCTCTCATCACGAATCTGCCCCATATGGTCCTGACGGTCCTGACGGCAGACTGTGTACCGATCCTGCTCTATGATCCGCTGCAGGGTGCTGTCGGGGCAGTGCACGCAGGATGGAGAGGCAGCAGAGCGGAGATCCTGCCCAAAACGATTGCCGCGATGCAGGATGCGTTTGGCTGTGTTGTGGAGGATATGCTTGTCGCGATCGGGCCTGCGATCGGACAGTGCTGCTATGAGGTGGGTCTGGAGGTAGCAGAACACTTTAGGGACTATGTTGGGGCAGTGATCGAGGGGAGAGGCGAGAGTAAGTATATGCTTGATCTCAAGGAGGTTAGCCGTCTGCAGGCCTCTGCCTGCGGTATCCTGCCTGCACATATCGAAGTGACGGAGATCTGCACCTCCTGTAGCAGGGATCGCTTCTTCTCCTATCGTGCAGAGCAGGGCTGCAGCGGACGCTTCCTCTCTGCGATCGCCCTGAAGGGTGAGCAAGAGGGTCTGGAGGGAGATTCTGGATCGTGAGTTGTCATTGTTGCCCCGTATGCTAGGCTATATGTATCAAGCATCAGCTGCTAAAAGCTTATCTCTAAACTCATTTCTAGCAGATACAAACCATGTTGGCTCCATTGGATACCACCATAGATTCTTAATAGCATCGCCAGGGTATGCTGCTTTAAAATTTTCTTTTGCTTGTTGTGTTAAATACTCTGAGGCATTTGTTGCACATGAGTTATATCCTGATGCATTAGCATGCATAGCACCAGCTTTCCCACCATTGTATACCCAATTTATCCATGCATATGCAGCAGATACATTTTTTGCTCCCTTAGGAATCCCCATACTATCCATCCATGTAATTGCTCCCTCTTTTGGAGCCATGAATTTGATTTTTCCTTTTGTTTCACTCATCATTCTCATAGCAGGACCATCCCAAGTTTGTCCTATGATACACCCATTTTGCATAAAGGCATTTGTTGTCTCTTGAGCATTAGACCAAAATTGTCTTATATTTTTCTTATGACTGATAATATAATCTGTAATTTCGCCATATATTCTTCTCATAACTTTTTCATCTTTATAAGTATCTAACATTCTGTTTGATGAAATTTTACCTATGCTATCAAGATATAATCCAACCCCAATCAAAGAGGAGTGTGCACGAACTGTGATTTTTGAATCAAGTCCATCTTTCCATATATCTCCATAGCTTACCTCATTTGGTTTAAGATTTGGTAGCTTTTCACTATTTACTGCTATAGCTTCAGTTCCCCAGTTAAATGGTACCAAATATCTTCTACCTCTAAAAACCGCTCCATGAGTAGATGACGATTCCCACATAGAAGGCTCACAACCAGCAACATTTATTTTTTTTATATCTAATGGTTGAAGTAATTTATATTTGAACCACTGTTGTCCATATGTAACAGAAGGTATAACAATATCAAATCCCTCTCCATTTGATGCTCTTAGCTTATTTAAAACTTCATCGTTTGAACCATATGTAGTTAATTTTACTGTAATACCAGTCTCTTTTTCGAACGCTTTAATCATATCTTCACTAATATAATCACTCCAAGCATATAAATTTAACTCTTTATTGCTCGTTGCTGCATTAGCCGTAACCATAGGAGCAACCATAGCCGCGCCACCTAAACCTAAACCCTTTTTGACAAAGTCTCTTCTGTTCATAATAATAGCCTTTCATAAAATTTTTAAACACTAGTATTATAAAGATTCAAAGTTACAAATCTGTTACATTAATGCTATATATGTAGAGCACTTGTATGCACTTTATGTAACACTCTTGTAACCTTATTGATATAAAATTACACAGATAAAATTAAGGATTTATATGGGTGTATCGATAGAAAATGTATTTATGAAATTTGGCAATACTACTGTTCTAAAAGATATCAATATAGATATCCTCCAAGGGGAGTTTTTTTCTATATTGGGGCCATCTGGCTGTGGAAAAACGACGCTACTAAAAATTATATCTGGATTTTTAGCACAAACTTCAGGAGAAGTTCATATTTATGGGGAAGATATGAGCGGTGTTGATGCCAACAAGAGACCTACATCTTTGATATTTCAAAACCTTGCACTTTTTCCAAATATGAGTGTAAAAGAAAATATTGCTTTTGGACTAGATGTAAAAAAAATAGGTTCAAAAACAATAGAAAAAAAAGTAAATAAACTTTTAAATATGATCTCACTGGAAGAGTACAAAGATAGTATGATTGATGATCTTTCAGGTGGACAAAAACAGCGTGTTGCAATTGCAAGAGCATTAGCAGTTGAACCAAAAGTTTTACTGCTAGATGAGCCCCTCTCGGCACTTGATTTAAAATTAAGGCAGCACATGAGACGAGAACTAAGAGATCTGCAAAAGCTCACAGGTGTAACTTTTATATATATAACTCACGACCAAGGAGAGGCACTAGCCATGTCAGACAAAGTTGCTGTTATGTCAAAGGGAGTTATAGAGCAAATCTCTACTCCCCAAGAGCTTTACAACAACCCAAGAACACCTTTTGTCGCCTCTTTTGTAGGGGAGAACAATGAATTTAATGGAGAAATTATAGAAAAACTTCCTACAGGTGTTTTGGTAAAAACTCTATATGGAAATTTTAAGGTAAAAAGTAAAGATAGCCTTCAAGTAGGTACAAATGTCAAACTGTTTATTAGGCCTGAGAGATTTTCGTTTATAGAGGTAGGGACAAAATCACAAAAACCAAGAGATAATAGCATCATCTTAGATATAAATTCAAGTTCTTTTGAAGGGGCAATGGTAAATATATATCTAAAAAGAGAGAAAAATGACTTAATCAAAAAAGACATCATGATTCATAAAAAAAATAGTGAAAATTTATCTTCTAAACTAAGCTCAAG
>CAMZLC010000128.1 GCA_947311605.1 uncultured Sulfurovum sp. | reverse complement strand
TGTCGAAGCATCACCCCCGCGCAAACAGCACAACTACCCGAGATACCGACATATATAGAACACATGGGATGTGGCACGAATACTGCATTCACAACAATAAAACGGTCAGCAAACAGGCCAACATTAAACTTTATTTCCATCAGGAGGAAAATCCATGAAAACAAGTAAACCATTTTTCACCGCATTTTTTTTTACAGTAGTTGCATTGGGTACCGTCAATCATGCTCTGGCTATTGACGCCACAGTTCCTGACCCAATTCCATTTGCCGCTTTCGACCTGAATCAGGATGGAGTCATAAGCCCCGATGAGCTGAGCCAGGTAAGGGCTGAACGCCAGGCCGCAGTTCGAACCTCTGGTCGCCTGGGACGAAACATGGCCAGTGCCCCTGCCTTTGAACAGATAGATACCAATAGAGATGGAGAAATTACCCTTGAAGAACGCACGGCATTCCTGCAAAACAGAAGTACTGCTCTCGGTGGAAGGATAGGAAGAAACGCGAATGCTGTGTTTACTGCCTTCGATCTTAACGCAGATGGTGTTGTCACACCAGATGAACTGACTGAGATGAGAGCAAAACGTCAAGCTGCCGTTAAAGCTTCTGGTCGCCTGGGACGAAACATGGCCAGCGCCCCAACTTTTGAACAAATTGATGCCAACGGAGACGGAGAGATCACCCTTGAAGAACACACAGCTTTTCGACTGGACAGGAGATCTGCCCGCGGTGGCGGAATGGGAAGGAACGCGAATGCCTGCTTCACATGTCCCAACAACACATACGGCCAGGGAATGGGAGTTGGCCGCGGCAATGGTAAAGGTGGTGGTAAAAACTGGTAACGAGGGAATTTAACGCTGGTAAAAGCCTGCTGTTAAGAATTTATTTTCTTAACACCTCGCCCGACAAGTCGGAAAACTTTTTACTTCTGTTGTCCTTCGGATATGTTCACTTTCTGCATATCCGAAGGATACACGTCAATCACTCTCGAGAAATTATGGGTATCAAAATGACATTCAACAAATTGTTTATCGTCTTAGCCATCACAATTCTTTCTGCCTGGACAACGGGAAGTATAAACGCTCTTGCAGTGAACATAGTAACACCACCAATGAACAAGATGCAGGGGAGCAGGGGAGCAAGTCTTCTTACCACCATAAAAGAACAACCCATGCAAAAGATTAGCTCCGCAGAAAAAGCTGGACTGTTGAAAATGCGGGAAGAGGAGAAACTGGCCCGTGATGTGTACAAATTCCTGGGTGACACCTGGAGTCTGCGAGTGTTCAACAATATTGTCAGGGCGGAACAGCAACACATGACCATTGTCAAGGTTGTGTTGGACAAATACAAAATAGCCGACCCGGTGCAGGATAACACCCCTGGAGCATTTACCGATCCCGAAATGAATGAGCTTTATACTTCATTAATTGCAAAAGGCAAAAAGTCTCTGATTGACGCCCTACAGGTTGGGATGACTATAGAAGACCTTGATATTAAAGACCTTTACGAGGAGTTAGAGAAAACAGATAACACCGACATCAAAATAGTTTACCAGAATCTGGTCAAGGGTTCCCGCAACCATATGCGTGCCTTTATGGGGCAACTTTCTTTAAACAAGGGAACATACCAGGCAAAATACCTCTCCCAAAAGCAAATAGATGCTATTGTGTCCTCACCCGTGGAACGAGGTCCGATTGATGCAGAAGGCAAGCCCATGACCATTTCGGGAATGAAAGCGGTTCAGTAAATACCCATTTTCTGTCCGCACTTCCTTTCCGTTGAAGATACGTGTAAACTCAAAAAATGTCTTCCAGAGTTGTTGCCGAAAGCAACTCCTCACGGGAGGCATCACTCCCTGTCCGTATTCCACTCAGCACTGTAACCGTAAACAAAATTACAGGACGTAAAGGAAAGGGTGACGTTCATGTTTGCATGCTTTTTTTGACAAACTCGTAAAAAGGTCGAAAACAAGATGGACTTGGAAAAACCTCCATATTCGAGGCACGGAAATTTCTTATCTTTTCGGCGTACTAGGGTACGTTGAAAAGATAAGAAATTTGCAGTAACGAAGAAGATGAAGAGTTTTTACGAGTCCATCAAACTTGAAGCAGAGAATAGCCATTAGCAAAATTTGTGAAACTCGGAAACTTATATGGTAGCTTTACATCTTTTTATAAACATACCAAAATTAATAGTCTAAACAAGAGGAAAAAACATGGGATTACTGGACCTCAGCAATAAAATAACCGCTGAATTGGAAAGTGGTTTGAGTCGTGAAAATATATTCCAAAAGTATGTGAAAGCAGATCCGGATAAAGCTGTGAAGTACGCTTACTGTATTGCCAGTATTCCCAAACCGGAATTAAGGAAAAAATACCTGACCATTAATGCCCTTCTCTCCGTCCTTCTGGTTGCTTATTCTGCGCTTACAGTGGTGGCAGAACTACCCATTAATCCACAAGATCCAACACTTTTTATCGTACTTAAAACATTAATCCCGCTGGTTTTTGCGTATTTTACCTTTCGCTTTCATGGTGGAGCGTATCGTTTGATTGGCATGTGGTGCGTATATGATATGCTGGAAAGCCTCATGCTCACGGGAGTTTCAAATCTTGCCTCTGCCCTCAAATTGTTAGTTCTTTTCTTTGTTATTGTGTTTGCCTTTCTTATTGCCAGAAGGGTTTTTTCAAATCTGAAGGTATTGGGACCGAGGATGGATCGAAACGGGAGGTATCTTCTGTAATGTGCATTCTTTCCAGATATTCTTCTTTGAGGCTGAGGAAACAATCTGAAAAACCTCAATAATAATCAGATTATTATGTGAGGTTCATTCAACTCGTAGTCGAATTATCTCTTCTCCTGGTCAAGCATCTGTCGAAGTACTTTGTGTAAGATGCCTCCATGACGATAATATTCCACTTCCATGGGGTTATCGAGGCGTACCGAAGCTGTAAATGAGAATGAATCGTTTTCCGTTTTGGGTTGAACTGTTACTGTTATTTTTTTGCCGGGTTTTAAATCATCGGCAAGGCCTTTTATCGTGATTGTTTCACTACCGTCAAGTCCAAGGGAATCGGAATCGGTTCCTGCTTCCAGCTGGAGCGGCAACACCCCCATGCCAACAAGGTTACTTCTATGAATTCGCTCAAAGGATTTTGCAAAAACAGCTCTTACCCCGAGAAGTAATGTTCCTTTTGCGGCCCAGTCCCGTGAACTTCCGGTTCCGTAGTCAGTGCCTGCAAAAATAATAAGTGGCGTGTTCGCTTTTTTGTCATAGATGCTCATCAACTCACCATCGGGCATAAAACGGGTATACCCGCCATCTTTGTCCGCCATCTGGTTGCGGATACGGATATTGCCAAAGGTGCCACGCATCATAACTTCATGATTTCCGCGTCGTGACCCAAAACTGTTGAAATCTTCAGGCGCGATACCAAGCCCTTGCAGATACGTTCCTGCAGGACTGTCTGCAGGGATTGCGCCAGCTGGTGAGATGTGGTCAGTGGTGATAGTGTCGCCGAAGATGGCGAGTATCCCGGCATTTTCAATGTCTGATACAGGTGGAGGATTGACCTGAAGGTCTTTAAAAAATGGGGGCTCTTTTATGTATGAGGACTCATTATCCCACTTAAACAGGCTGCTATCAGGAACTTGCAGGTTATTCCATGCGCTATCGCCTGAGAAGATATCTTTGTAGCTTGATGTGAATAACTCAGGTGTTACCGTTTCAGCAACAAGGGCTTGTATCTCTTCATTTGTTGGCGATATGTCATGGAGATAAACAGGATTTCCATCTTTGCCTGTTCCCAATGGCTCAGTTTCAAGGTCTGTGGAAACACTGCCGGCAATGGCATAAGCGACTACAAGTTGTGGAGAACAGAGGTAGTTTGCATGGACAAGAGGATGGATGCGAGCCTCAAAGTTTCGGTTACCACTTAACACAGAGGCGGTTAATAAATGTTTTTGTTCGATTATTTCAGCAATCTTTGTGTCGAGTGGGCCGCTGTTGCCAATGCATGTTGTGCATCCATATCCAACGACATTAAAACCAAAATGTTCAAGCGGTGCCATGAGTCCGACTTTTTCAAGGTAGTGGCTGACAACTTTGGAACCTGGCGCCATACTTGTTTTAACCCAGGGTTTAGTTTTCAGGCCAAGTTCAGCCGCTTTTCGGGCAAGGATTCCAGCGCCAATCATAACCGCAGGATTTGATGTATTTGTACAGCTTGTGATGGCGGCAATGACCACAGAACCATCTTTTATGTGCATCTGTTGGCCACTTTTATCAAAGCAACCTTCCCGTAAACCTTCGCCCTCTTTTATCGGGCATCCGCAGCCTTCAGGTACAAGCTCGCAGGCACCTCCTTCATCGCCCCAGCATCCGCTGCCGTTTAGTTCCGCAGTATCCTGTGCCAGTTTATCTGTCAGTTGTGCCTGGAAGGCATCTTTCATGGCAGGTAAAGGGATTCGTTCCTGAGGCTTTCGGGGCCCTGCAAGGCTTGGTTCGATCTGATCCAGCTGGATCTCGTACTCCACACTATATGTTGGCACAGGATTTTCTTCCGCGAGGAAAAGTCCCTGTACTTTAGAATACTTTTCAACAAGATCAATCTGATTGGAATCCCGGCCACTTATGTGAAGATAGCGGAGGGTTTCTTCATCCACTGGGAAGAAGCCCATGGTCGCACCATATTCAGGAGCCATGTTGGCAACGGTTGCCCGATCTGGCAGGCTGAGTCTTTTTACGGCAGGGCCGAAAAATTCAACAAAGCGCCCAACAACGCCCTTGGTGCGTAAAAATTCGGTAATAGTCAGCACCAGATCTGTTGCTGTTATTCCCTTGCTCAACCTGCCGGTGAGCTTTACACCCACAACTTCAGGAATCTGCATTGAATAGGGTTGTCCGAGAAGAACAGCCTCTGCTTCAATTCCTCCAACCCCCCAACCGAGCCCCCCTATCCCGTTAATCATGGTTGTGTGTGAATCGGTGCCGATAACAGTATCGGGGTAGGCCACTATTTCGTCATTTTTCTCTGTTGTCTGGACAACTGAAGCAAGATATTCAAGATTTACCTGGTGCACAATTCCTGTACCCGGTGGAATAACCCGAAAGTTTGCAAAAGATTTCTGCCCCCAGTGGAGCATGGTGTAGCGTTCCCGGTTACGTTCCATTTCCCGTTTTACGTTATAGGAAAAAGCGTCTTTATCGCCAAACCGATCGACCTGGATAGAGTGATCAATAATAAGATCTGCTGGAATAAAGGGATTCATAATTTCAGGATTTCCACCGGCTCTTGCGACGGCCGATCTGAGAGCTGCCAGGTCAACAATTGCAGGAACTCCTGTGAAATCCTGAAGAACAACCCGGCCAGGCATGAAAGGAATGGATTTTGAGTCCTGCATTGCAGGTTCCCACGATGCCAGATTTGCAACATCCTCCTCATGCACCATATCAGTATGGAGATGCCGCATAAGATTTTCCAGCAGGATACGAATGGAGTAGGGAAGATGATCGATATTATCAAATCCGTACTTTTTTAAGGCACGAAGGGAGTAAAAACTGTACTCTTTTCCGTTAAGTTGAAAGTGTTTACGCGTATCTATCCTGGTGGAATCAGAATTTGTCATGGTTCTTCCTTGTTGTGAGTTTTTACGAGTCCATCAATCCTTTTTAGTGCCTTACTCCTGAAAAGCTGTAATAAAAAACAAGAAAATCAAAAGTGTTTCAAACTCAAATTATGAGCATAAGCAACAGATAGCGAACAAAGAGAGAACTTCGAGGCACTTACTTGCGGTTTATCCGCGTTAGAACATCTTCGATAAAACGATGAACACTTTCAAATATTTCGTCCTCTCCTTCGCCTGTGACGATGATATGGTTTTCCCTTGGAACCAATACCAGTTTTCTCATGGAACTACTTACATGGTCATAGATGAGGTGTGCACTTTTGGGGTTAACAACCGGATCTTTGTCGCCCTGGAGCACTAATATGGGCTCAGTGATCTTCTTAAGTGTTTTATCCACTCTTGTCATAACTTTTTCCATCTGAGCAATGGAGGCCAGCGGGTGTTTTGTATAGTTCACTGCAGGGTTTTCAGTGTCGTTATCGACCCACTCTTTAATCCCTTTTGCATGCAGATGGCTGATCATTTCATTAAATGCTTGTAATGTTGGTACGATATAACTTACTTGAAGATTGTTTAGTTTTAAAGCTGAATTAATTGCGATTACCCCATCCACGTCATACTGTGCAGCGTGTAAAAGAGCGAGTAATCCGCCCGTTGAGAAACCACCGATGAAAACCTTGTCGCAGACCTGCCTCATCATTGTAAATGCACGCCCAAAGTCCAGTTCCCAGTCATCGGCAGTTACATGTTTTAAAGCTTCAGGGTCAGTACCATGCCCTCTCAGTCTGAGGAGATAAACGTTGATACCTCTTTCAAACAGGTATTCAGCAAGCTTTTTGGCTTCTGCAGGCGCTGCCATGTATCCGTGTGAAAAGACAAGGCCAACACTGTTCTTTTCATCAAACCATAGTGCGGGGGCACCAACACTCTTTTTGTCCGGCACGGTGTCATGGTACTTGAGGTACTCTTTTTCGTAGTAGTTCCAGTCCTGATGTTGAATATGTTCAAAGTTATCAATACGCAGTTCCTGCTCTTTATAGGTGGCATTATAATTTGCAAGTTTCACTATGTCTCGTTGCCATTTGATTTCATTGAGTATCACCTGGAGGGTGTTTTCTACTCTGATTTTATTGAAATTATATGTTTTCTCGAGAAGGCTTTTGTCGAAGAGGTACTTTCCTTCACAATCCTGGAAGAGAATTTTTTGGGTCTCTGCCAGTTTGATTGCTGCCGTAAAAGGTTCATAGCTTTTATCGAGAATGAGTTTAAAGAGACCTTTCTTCAACTCGGGGTGAAGGTTCAGCCCGTCAATTTTTCCCAGCTCTCTGGCATTCTTGTAGATGAGAGTTTTAAGGTAACTTGGACAGACTCTGAGCGATGGCATGGTGACAAGACTCAGGATAAAGATGTGATCAAAATTAACCTGCATATTGCCGTAGACCTGTTTCATTGCATCGTTAATTATTTGTTTTCTTTTAATGTCAAACAGGCCAGCACTAAAACTCTGGTCTTCGATTGAGCCTGTATATTCATCTTTATATTCCTGAATATACTTTTCCACAGGAACGCCCTTACCGAAATGGAGATGCATATTGGCATCCATCAGGAGATTGATCTCGATCTCGAGTTCTTCAAAAAATCTGGTACCTCGCAGGTTAAAGTGCTTATCGAGCCAAAGCAGAAATTTGTTTTCTCCAGGACGCACCGGATAGTAAGTTATGGAAAGTGGAACTACGTTGAGAGTGACATCCTGATTGATCTTTGTTCTGTCTATATCGATGGCTGTGTCGGAGCAAAAGCGTTTGATCTTTTTGTTTTCATCCGACGCCTTTACCTTCTGCCTCATGAATTCTGCTTTTAATGCCAGAACCGATGCGCCGGTATGCACAGGACCTTGACGTTCGGATGTGTGGATGCAAAATTCTCCATCATCGAAGGAGATCTGTTTGTTTTTGACCATATGTCCTTCAGGGTAGATAATCCAGTCAGCCTTTCCAGAGAGGAAATCATCGGCAATAATACAATCTCGTAATTTGTTTTTGGTAGAGACAGATCCGGCAAGACGCATATAGCCACCGAGCAATCCAACAAAAACAGTATCGTCAGCTAGAGATCGTGCGACACGACCACGCTTGTTAAAGAGCAGATAGGGCACAACAAATGTTTCAAAGCGGGTGAAGTGATTTGCTAAAAAAAGTACAGGACCTTCTGGCAGTGCTTCGCCACTTGTGGTGAAGTTGGCACCACTTAATCTTTTGATGACATAAAGAAGCACTGAAGAGAGGTAGAGAACCAGTTTCAGCATCTCGAATATTCCTCCTGGCTGTAAGAATCTACTGCAACAATTTTGTTTTGTAGTGCCCTTGCCTGGTCAATGAGTTCTATTTCGTTTGCATCCAGTGACTGTTCGCCAAGTCTTTTACGTTTCGAGATCGCGGGTTTGGCAGCCCGCATCGCCTGACTGGCGTGAACGAGTTCGTCTATTCTACCACCCCGGAAAATATTACTGCAAATCCGGTCTCTGACAGAGGCGTTACTGGTTAACAATGCGGCTATTTTATGTAAATCAGCATCTTTTATTGGGGAACCAAAGGAATTCATCTTTGAGTAAAATCCCATAAGTTTAAAGAAAATCCCTAAAACGCCTTTTGAAAGATTTTGATAAATTCCTGCAAAGGCCTTGTCTATTTCATTAAATCCATTTTCCATGGCAACTTTGAGCAGAACCTCATCCTCTTTTTTTTCACCTTCTACTTTAAATCGCTTAAGGGCTGCTGTGAGCATGTACATTTCGGCAAGAATATCTGCAAAGCGTCCTGAGAGTGATTCCCTGCGTTTTAAGCCTGCGCCCATAATGCCGAGAGCAATATCACTCAAAAAAGCAAATTTCAGAACTCCTTACTTGGTACGATTCAGCATCATAAATATATTCAGCCGAACCAATAGGTTACCAGGCAATCGTGTTTTTAGACACGGGAAAATGAAGCTGACACAGAAGAGGTGTTGTTGGATTCACCTTAATTTCCCGTTGCATGATAAAAGCACTAACAAAACAGCTTGTTACATAACAGTACCAAAGTTCTT
>CAMZLC010000127.1 GCA_947311605.1 uncultured Sulfurovum sp. | reverse complement strand
TCAGAGCTGGCAAGAGCGATGACTTTGCCTGTACGGCTCTCCATGACCCCGGCAATGATCTCTTTGGCGTGGGTCAGGTCTTTCATCTGATCGAGCACCAGCTCTACTCTTCTCTGGAGTGTGAGTGGGGTGTTGAGATGCACATCCATGCCGTCCCTACGGGGCTTGACGATAGCGCTTTTGTTGCGAATAATAGTGCTGGCGACATCCCGCATGCCTCGGACAGAGCCGTTCTGATTGCTATGGAGGTATTTTTCATAGTTACGCTCCAGGCCCTTGACTCCTTTGACCTCGGTGTATTTTCCGTCATCTGTGTTTCTGACATAGCCAAGTACAGGCGAGAGTGTGTCCTTGAGTGGGAAGAAACGCTCCTCCCCGTTTTCAGTAATATCCAATCCATAGAGCAGCGCCACACCACGGCTGTTTTTGATGGTTCTAAAGACCTTAAGCCTGCGTAGTTTATATGCCAGAGACTTCAGTCGTATGGCGGTGTTGGCATCGATCTTGTCGGCCAGTACCGTATAGCCCTTGTGGCTCTTGATAGTCTCTCGCAGCGCTTCTTCGTCGACACCGCTGTAGATGGAAAAAAGGCGAATCAGGAGATCTCTTTTGCCCGGGTCGATACTCTGGGTGAAGACAGTTGCCTGATAGGTCTTGCTGGATCGGCTGAGTGTATAGCCATCCTCAGAGATGATCTTGCCGCGAAGTGCCCTGTCGTGGATGATCGCCGTGTGAGAAGGCAGGTGCCTGTCATGAGAAACGGTCTTGAAGATAGAGGTCAAAAAGCCAAAGACAGCAAGCAACAGCAGGGTAAACAGCGCCAGTGTTCTGATCGGTTTCTGCTTGAACGCTTCTCCTGTTTCCCGCATTGTGACTCCCCGCTGCCTCTTTTTTTGCTATTTTAGTAGAATTTATCTTCAAATAGACTATAATACCTCGAAATTAATACTAAAAAATAGAAAATAAGATACCACATGATTGACAAGCCACTTTTTGCCGCGATTATCGCACTTTTGACCATCTCTCTGATGATGAGCTATTCACTCTCTACCTTTGCGGTGCTCTATCATGGGTATGGGGGGATGCATTTTTTCCTCAGACAGTCCTTTGCTGTGCTGATGGGGATCGGGATCATGGTGTTTTTGAGCAGGCTCGATCCAGATGTCTGGTTTGCCCGGATAGGCTTCGCGCTCTTTGTCCTCTCATTTGTCGCGATGATCGAGATGCCCTTCCTTCCGGAATCTCTGGTCAAGAGTGTGCTCGGAGCCAAACGCTGGATCCGGCTGGGCCCGGTCTCGCTCTCTCCGGTGGAGTACTTCAAAGTGGGGTTTGTCTTTTTTCTCTCCTGGAGCTTTTCGCGCAAGATGCTCTCTCATGGGAAGCTTTCGCTCTGGGAGGAGATCAAGGTGGTCTTGCCCTATATGGCGATCTTTGCCGTAGCGGTGATGTTTATTGCGGTGTTTCAGAAAGATCTGGGGCAGGTGATGGTGCTGGCATTGACGCTGCTGATTCTTTTCTCTTTTGCGGGGCGGAGCCTGAAGCTCTTTTTTGTCAATATCAGCATAGGGTTGATCGGCTTCGTGATTCTGGTGATGATCGCACCACACAGGATGGCGAGGATCAAGAGCTGGTGGTCAACCGTACAGGACAATTTTCTGGGATATTTCCCCGAGTCTATGGTGACCGAATTCAAAGTCGATGCCACGACAGAGCCCTACCAGATATCCAATGCGCTCAATGCGATCCATAATGGCGGATTTTGGGGACAGGGGCTGGGCAACGGACAGTTCAAGCTGGGCTATTTGAGTGAGGTGCATACAGACTTTATCCTGGCGGGGATCGGAGAGGAGTTGGGCTTTGTGGGGATCGCCGTGGTGGCCTTGCTGATGGTGGTCATTCTTTTCCGTATCTTCCAGATAGCTTCCAAAGTGGAGAATCCTGCCTATCATCTCTTCAGTATAGGCGTAGGTCTGCTGATTGTGTTGGCATTTCTGGTCAACAGCTACGGGATCTCCGGTATGATCCCCATCAAAGGCATCGCTGTGCCATTTCTGAGCTATGGAGGCTCCCATATCATCGCAGCCTCCATAGGCATCGGGATGGTACTGATGATTTCCAAGCGCAGAAAACTATCAGTGGCAGATTCGTATAGATTATGATATAATATTGCATGGAACAGTCGATACAAAACATACAGAATATTTTACAAAGTGTTCAAAAGAGATACGTGAGAGATGGTCTTGAGATCGTGGGGATTTTTGGTTCTTTTGCCCGAGACGGTGCCGGAAAATATAGTGATATAGATATTGCCTACAGGACACACAAAGATACTTTTGATCTTGTGTTTCGTGGTGGATTTGCAAAATTGTTGCGAATCCAAGAGATGAAGCAAGAGCTTGAAAAGTACTTGAAAAGGAGGGTTGACCTCGTCTCCATTGATCACGGAAGTCCAAAACTCATAGAAGAGATAGGGAGAGGGATCATCTATGTCTAGGGCTTCGCTGCGGTTGGAAAGTATCATGGAGAGCATAGAGGACATAGCGTTTACCCTCCGCGAAAATGATTTGAAGATCACTCAGGCGATAGAAGACAGGATTTTGAAGCCTGCCGTTCGCATGCATTTGGTAAAAATAGCAGAGCAGTTTTCCAAACTGAAAGAGGACAATGCATTTAGCATTTTATCCTGTTTTGAAGCTAACGATCTTCGTGGCGTTGCAGCAGTACGCAACTATATCGCACACGATTACGACAGTGTGGATGATGGCATTATAGACGAGGTGATCCGTTTCGATCTCCCGCGCATCAAAAGTACTATTGCGACGATACTCGCAGATAATCTATAGGTGAGGTGAAAGATATGAGCATCATCATGACGGGCGGCGGTACAGGGGGGCATCTGGCGATCATCAAAGCAGTCAAAGAGGCGCTGGTGCCTGTGGCCGATACCAGCTTGATCTATATCGGCTCTACACAGGGGCAGGACAGGCAGTGGTTTGGGGAGGATGAGGATTTTTCTGCCAGCTATTTCATGCAGACACGAGGGGTGGTCAATCAGGGCAGGCTGGGCAAGAT
>CAMZLC010000126.1 GCA_947311605.1 uncultured Sulfurovum sp. | reverse complement strand
TGTGGGGTGGGTGGTGGAGCACAATCAGGCAGGGCTGGAACGGAACCGCTTCCCTTGCGCAGTCCGGTCTTTTTCGGTCTGCGCCAAATGTCCAAACCAACTACAGTCTACCCCGGAACCCAGACAAGGCAGCGATCCGACAACACACCCGGTACTCAGAATCACAACCCAAGCCCGAGCGGATCGCTGCCGTAAGGAAAGACCCCGGCCTACTCAGAAGTTATGTCCATAAAAGAAAGGTGGGCAATCAAATATTCAAGGCAGATACCTTTCAATCTTCAACGCACCGTGAAAAATTCCCAAAATATCTATGAAATCATCGGTGATAATATAAGCGATCCGGTAATGACCATATAGGAGAATACGCACCTCTCCTTCTGGTTCTTCACGGTATTTATAGCCAAGTTTAGGGAAATCACTCAGAAGTTGAGCTTTATCATAAATGCCGGAGAGTACTTTACCGGCAGCGGTGGGATTGTCTTGAGCAATGTATTCGTAAATCTCACGCAATCATTGTTCGGCTTCATGCGACCATCTTATTTCTGCCATGTTCTAATCCGGCCAGCCATCTCATCATTCGATATAACTCGACCGGCACGAACATCAGTCAGACCACGATCAACCATTCTCTCAAAAGCCAGCTCCCGCATTATTTCTTCATAAGACGCATCTTCCGGTTGTGATAGAACAACTTCTGTAATTTTTTCTTTCACTGTTTGTGTTTGCATAGTTACTTCTCTATTTATGGGCAATGTTTTTTTGATTTAATCCTTTGCTTTTACTGCTAATTCAATGTGATGTAGGATAGCTTTTTGATCTTTCGGTGGTAACTCTTCTACAAGTTTCAGTTTACGCCAAAGTGCTGCGTTACGAGTGTTGAATGATGTCTTTGGCTCTTTGATGCCAAGAAGTTCTTCAGGTGTTACTCTTAAGGCCTTTGCTAGCGGTTCTATAAGGTTAGCTGGTGGTGATTCTGCATCACCTTCATAGTAGACAATCATTCGCCGTGAAATGTTGATGGCATCTCCCAGTTGTTTCTGAGTTAAACCACTTGCTTTTCTGAGGTGCAATAATCTCTTGCCAAAATTTGGTTTTTCTTTGGTAGCCATCCTTTATTTATAACACTTATTTCCAGAAATTAAACTTTCTGGTTGACCGTAAAGTACAATATATGCACTTATATGAGTTGTAAATATTTTTTCCCTGGACACAAAAAAAGCCTGTTAACTGATCCACTCGGCAAAGTTAGTCAGTTAACAGGCTTCAAACCCCGGCAGAGATCCACCGGAAGATTCCTATCTTCTACCGCATCTCCGCCCAAATATCAATATAGGGCAAACACCCCGTACTTATCCTGCTTAATCTGTTCTTCCTCATCAAAGATGTAACCATACTTTGGAAGCAAAATCTTCCACAAGATCATATCTCCGCCACAATACTTACAAACAAAAGGATCCTTACCTGTAACACCACAGTATCTTTCCTGGTATTTCTTCGGGGAGACAATCTCATAAGCCCCCTTAACTGCTTTACCTATTTTGCGAATTCCATCTTTAATAATTTCACACCACTTATTAAAACTCTTTGTTGCCTGAAGACCATAGTAACGTACACGCTTGAAACCTTTTACCAGTATGTGTTGCACCATTCTGCCAATGAAGGTAAAGACTGGGATGGTTTCCACTTTTTTCGCTTTACTTTTATGATCACGATACCAGTACGTAACTGTTTCACCATCATATTCCACAATACGACTAACTGCCATAGGAGGAAATGCAACATATTTGGCCAAATACCGTGCCAATCCTTTGCATTTCTTAGGAACCTTGCCTTTCGTCACATGAGCAACAAATCCTTGGGGATATTCCTTCCATAACAAACCGACAAGCTTCTTAATTTTCGGCCCCAAAACCTCTGAAATCATATTCAATAGATGATACTGCCATTTCTTGTGGAGCATATCATAGGGGAAATACCCCAAACTTACCCATTTTTTGCTGTTTGCTGAAATACCACCATCTGTCATACTTACATGCAAATGAGGATTATACCGACCTGATCGACCATGGGTCTGGACAACCATGATTGCTCCAATTTTCAAATCTACCCGTTTTACTGTACTAACAACATCTTCCAGGCATCGATAGCCGGTACGCATAAACATCGACAACAATTCGCCATCATGGCGATTTTCATAAAACACTTGCCGCAATTGCTCTGGAACTGTCAAAATACAGTGCCGGTATATTACACCCGGGTGTAACATTTTGCTGACTTGACTCACCATATTATCAGCATAGACTTTGGCACACGAAAGACAAAAACAACTTTTACAGCTGAAACAAACACGACGAAGATCACGACCACATTTCATGCAAATATATTCGCAATATCCCCCTGACTCTTTGCCAAAATTCAGCATTTTCTGTACAGGTTCTATGTATTGATCACAATCATACGCTGGATGATGCTCTTTGAAGTCATCCCACTTTTCTAAGAATATTTTGCGAAATATTTCTCTGTCCTGTTTGGGTACAGTGGCCATCTGCATACTTTTAGTATAGCAAAAAAATGACTCATTATATTGGTAGAACTTACAAAAATAGACTCCTACTTAGGTGTTCTAATTAAACACTTACGGTCATAAGTGAGAAATGAAAATTCCTATGCTATCAAGTTATTTCCGGACGGCTCCTTAGTACGCCGAAAAGATGATAAATCTCCGCACCTCGGATCTGAAGTTTTTTATGACGCCATCTTATTTCAAAAGGGTGGCTTTCGGCAGGGTTTTACGGCACCATCAGAATTGGTTTGTTTAAAGACCAGAACCACCTCCCCCTAACCAAACCATGGCCTAACTTTCAAAAGCAATATCCCAAATATTAAAGCCATAAAAGCATCTCAGATAAAGTCATGTAATCCCATGGCCAATCCAAACAACACAAGAAATAAGAGCCTGTATTCATAATGATACTTATCAGTAAAAATTACTGAATGGAATCTACTGAATTATTTTTTTTCGATTCTTCCTTGAAAAATGCTACATAGTGACACTAAATAACAAATTCAAACCTAACCACTATATGTATTCATGGAGGAACATATGCAAAATGATTCCAAATTACCATATTCAACTATCATATTCTGCCTTTCTTTCTTTTTCACAGCTGCCCCTGCTCTTGCCAAAACTCAAAAGATCCTCAATCCAGCCATCATCAACCTGCTCCTTAAGAGAGGAACTCCTCTATTACAGGGTGGCCATGAAGCAATTCAGACATGGAACGGCACAAGTACCTGTCTGACATGCCATCTGGAAGAGGCGAAACAGGTTTTTTCATCGAGCCATTATCAGTGGCTGGGGGAAACTCCTTATATGACCAACGGCCCAGGTCTTCAAGGAAAACTTGATCTTGGCGTAAACTCCTATTGTATTAACATTACCGGGAACTGGAACGGTTGCGGAGCATGCCATGTTGGTCTTGGACTCAGACCTGAAACAACAGAAACACTTTCACAACTGAAAAATATTGACTGCCTGATCTGCCATCAACAGAAATATAAACGAAAGAAAGTGGATGGTGTCTTTGTAGCGGATGTGGACAACATGGAAATCAGCATGGTGCAGGCGGCTCGAACCGTTCATCTCCCCAACAGAGCAACCTGCCTGCAATGCCATGCTAAAGGTGGCGGAGGGGACAACTTCAAACGGGGTGATATGGCTCTGGCCCACGCAAACACACAAGATACTAACTTTGACGTCCACATGGCCACCAATAGTGCAGATCTCAGTTGCCAGGCTTGTCATACCACAGAGTTGCACCGAATGGCCGGCAGAGGATCAGATCTGCGACCAACCGATCTTGACGTGAAAATTGATTGTAACAGCTGCCATGGAGAAGGCCAGCCAGCGAGTAGACACAACGATGCAACCATTGATCGCCACATGGCCAGAGTCTCTTGCCAGAGCTGCCACATTCCGACTTACGCCAAAAATGCCAACGACACAAGCAATGACGAGAAAACGGAAACACACAGAGACTGGCTCGAACCACATCTTACCGCAAGTGGCGCCATTCATCCGACTCCAACCATGGCTGGCGATCTCATTCCTCGCTATGCATGGTGGAACGGTACAAGTTCAAGCTACCTTCTTTTTGACCAGGCAACTGTTGACCCCCTAACCGGAAAGATCCCAACTTCCAGACCTGCGGGAACTGTAAATGATCAGAATGCAAAGCTCTATCCATTCAAATATAAAACAGCCCTGCAACCTTTGGCCACAGCAGAAAACCAACTCATCGCCCTGGATACCAGCGTCTATTTCTCAAATGGCGATCCAGATGCCGCAACGGTTTCCGGCTTAATCAATATGGGCCATCCCGCTGATACAGGCTATGAATGGGTTGAAACAGACACCATGCAACTCATAACCCACGAAGTTTCCCCGGCATCCCAGGCTCTAAGTTGTAATGACTGCCATGAAAACACAACCAGAATGGATCTTGTGAATTCTCTTGGTTATGAGTTGAAAGGCCCTCCGGCAACGGTATGCACCCAGTGTCATGGACAAGAAGATTCATTGACCTTCCTGAAAGTCCATAAAAAACATGTGAAGGATAAAGGTTACGATTGTTCAAATTGCCACAATTTCAGCAGACCGGAAAGACATTTAAAAATGCCGAAATAGAGCGTTAGCAAACTCAAAAGGTAACTACTCACGGGGTAAGCGACTTACTTTCGCAAACCACTGATTTTGTAACTGCTTACAGGGTGCCGCAATTTTTCGCAGGCAGGCTGGCGCAGCGTATAAGTCATACGTAAGTCAGCGTGACCGCGGAAAGATGCGGTGCCCTGTGAGCAGTCACCTCAAGAGTTACCCTCTGTGCAGATAGGCAGGGGGTAACAGAGCTTTTTTATAATGTCAGAACTCCTTACTTGGTACGATTCAGCATCATAAATATATTCAGCCGAACCAATAGGTTACCAGACAATCGTGTTTTTAGACACGGGAAAATGAAGCTGACACAGAAGAGGTGTTGTTGGAT
>CAMZLC010000125.1 GCA_947311605.1 uncultured Sulfurovum sp. | reverse complement strand
GTCCGATAGGTGTTCCTTTTTTTTCAAGTTCAGCGCGAAGAAGTGCTGATACTTTCGCTTCTCTTTCTGTAAAATAAATGACATGTATTTGTTCTAGAAGTGTAGCCAACTGTTTTTCTTGTTTTTGTGGATTGTTTGACTTCGCAATGCCCACTTGAAGCTCATAAAGCACAAGAGAAGAGACAAAAATATCTCGTGGAGAGCGTAGAAATAGATTTTTCTCAACCTCTCCTATACCTTTAAAAAAGTATATCAATGTATCGGTATCGAGCAAATACATTTAGAATGTTTCTCTTGGAACGTCTTTGCCCTCACTGTCTCGTATCTCTTGAAGTGTGGGGAAATCATTCCATGAGCCTGCTAATTTACGACTGCTATGGCTCCATTCGTTTTGCATTTTTTGCTCCAAAGTTGTAGAGATAAATTTACCTATAGAAATATTAAGAGAAGTTGCCATTGCTTTTACTTGACTTTCTAGTTCGTTGGCTATATAAATAGTGACTTGTGTCATAGCTACCTCCTTGAGTTTGAGTTTAAAGTATATGTTTTATTACATGTGTATTGTAATTAAATAGTGCTGAGTTCGCTCAAAGGCATTTAGAACTTAGTTTCTAGACCCTAAATTAAAAAATCATATTTTGAGCATTTATAATTGACTAAGCCATAAAGCAATATAATGAATGTATGGGAGGTGTGAAGTGAAAAAAGGTTTTAACCTTGGTCTATTTGGCATAGTATTGATGTTTATTCTTGTGGCATGTGGCGAAAGTATGCATAAGACAGCAGTAATCGTCGACAGTATTGCATTGGGAGATAAAAGTGACTTGGCAGCAGGTGACACGATTACTGTGCACTGCCTGATCGATGTAAATGGAAGCAAAAACAATGTTGGGGTATTTTTTTCCTTGGTGCCTGAAGATGAGATTGATACAGAGGATAATGCTTCTGACATCGCTCCTGATACAGAATATGATCTGGGTGCTGTAAGATTTGACCTCAATAGCAGTCAAGACCAGTATGATGCCACTGTGACTATACCTCTTGAGCTGAAGGTAGGAGATTATCGTCTGGTGGCTCTGCTGGATGACACCAAAAGCACCTATCCTCTGACCTTTGGAAACGGGGATGTGTTTGTAGGGAAGGATATCTACAGTATTGATCGACAAAATACCCTTCCTGATCCAGTGATAGAATCTTTTACTGTGGACGATGATGTTTTGCTTTTGTCAAGAGAGAAGAATGGGACATTCGATGTGACCACAGGTATCAACTCCAAATACTATGCTTCCGAAAATATATCTATCCATGTATGTCTTGAGATCGATGGAGAGTGTATAGAACTGTCTGTGCTTTCGCCGGACGGGACATATGGAGACAAATATATCATATCAAGGCTCAGTACCCATACAACCCATTTTTCGCTCAGGCTTAAAATCCCCCCAAACAGGGTCAACGATATCGTTGATAAAATCCAAAACAATATCTATCCTGCCAAAGTGGTAGTGGAACTGGATAGAGATGACTTGTTAACAGAAGCAGAAGAGAACAACAACAAAAGCTTCGCTCCTGTATCACTGTATGATGCTAGCAATTTAACGGAGAGTTCAGGTAATATTTTAAGTTTTAAAAAAAAATACAGCCTAAAAAAAATCAAAAAGAAATTTGGAACCAAGCTTACGCTGGATGCAAGGACAGCCATAGGGGTAGAGAGTGCCTATGCTTATGCGCATGGAGATCTACTTTTGGATATCTTGGGGAATCAATTCAATTTCTTCCATATAGGAGTTGATGCGAATTTTCAATATGACTCTTTTTATGATACCGGTATCACACGCTCAGTGACATTTATGGGCTATAGCCTTCAGGATCTAAGGGACATGAAAGACAATATAAAAAGCAGTGTCAGTGAATATAAAGATATCATGAATGGCATAAAAGATATCCCTTCAAGCTGGAACACTACAAAAGAGGAGTTGAAAAAAGTGCATCTGGTTATCCCTCCAGTCAATGCTTCTTTGGATCTCAAGAAGAAGATCGCATCGATCAATCTCAAAAAGATCAATGCCCATATCGATGTGAAAAAAGCTGCCAAAGCATTGACGACCCCATTCTCTATAGCAAAAAGCAAGGGATATAGTGAAGAGTTTTTGATAGCGATTGTGCCTGTTGATCTCGAGGTGGGTGCCGGGGGAGAGTTTGGATACACGCCCTCCATTGGAGTTACGGGAATCATGGGTCTGTCAAGCAGTGTGGATATCTCTGCCAAGATAGATGGCTACGCATCCGCCGGGGTGGGAATGCATGGTTTTGAGGCGGGTGCTGAGGGGGCTTTTACTTTTGTTGAGGATACTTTCAGTGCCAATACGGGCTTTGCTTTGAGTCTCGAGGGCAATGCTACGAGCTTGTACCTGGACGGGAAAGCCAACCTGAACATAGACAATCACATCATCGGCCCAAACGGCTCATTCTATCTCTTTGCGAAATATACCAAACCTAAAATATGTGCCAAAACCATACGCTGGTGCGTAGCATGGAATTGGCACGGCTGCACAAGGCATCACAAAAAACGCACACACTACCCATGTGGTATCGAGCACAAGGAGAAGGATAAATATCTCTTCGACTGGAAATCTTTTGAAATAGATACCACACTGCTGGATATAGAAAAACCTCTGGTGAGAACAAAGCTGTATTAGCCATGTCCAGAAAACTTCTTTTTGTTTTAGGTATTGCTGCTGTCGTGGTAGTTTTTTTACAGTTCAGTAAAAATGCTATGCAAGCAGAAGAAGCAGTCAGGTCTAAACAAAAACATTATAAAAGTACATTTCATTTCACAAAAGGGTGGGGAAGGGTGTATGATGTCGTCTATCACAATCAAGTAGTATTTTCACCGAATATCTCTGCAACAGATCAGATGATTGACCTCAAGGCAATAATGAATGTCAGGGTTTTTGAGGTGCATCCCTCTTATAGTATTGTCGGGTTGGAATTGTCAAAATGCACAATTGGGTTTGGAAACCCTACCCTAGAAAGGGCATTTGAAAAGCTCTACAGTACACTGGTCCTGTTGAAAATATCAAAAGATGGCTCATTTAAATCTTATAGTACACCAGAGGACAAAAAAGAGATCAAAGGCGTACTGAGACTCTATGATATGCTTCAAGTCATACTTGCCGACAAAGAAGAGTATCGTCTGGAGGAGAACAATACGATAGGAAAATGTCGCGTCCACTACAAAAGGGAGAGTGATACGATACTCAGATCCAAAGAGGAGTATTTGCGTATCAATGAATCAGGGCATGACTATGTGGTAAAAAAGTCAAAATTTAATATATCCTTGGAAGAGAACGGATGGATCAACTCTTTAAGGGGTCATGAAAATATTGCAGCAAAAGAGGGCAGTAGGCATATTTTCAACAGCATGACCAGAGTTTCGTTTGTCAAAAGAGAGGATGCACCTGACGGCAGTCTGCAGATATGGAGGGAGCAGCGTTCGGTAACGGAAATGATGCAATCATACAAGAGGATACCAGCCCCAACCGCTAAAAATGCTTTGATGGAAGAAGCCAGAAGAGATGCATATAGATCTTATATTCAGAAACAGCATGTTACCTTTGGTTCTCTGCTTGACAAGATCAAAGAGAGCAATAAATTTCAACACTATATAGAGTTAAAAAAATATCTTGAGGTCTATCCTGAAAAAATAGAAAAAATAGCCGCTATTGTCGTGGTAGAGAGTGATCCATCGCTTTCAGCCGGGCTGATTCATGTGCTGGAGTTGCTGGATACACCCAAAAATATAGCTTTGTTAAGGCAATTGTATCGCAATGAGCAACTCTCCTTTTTGAACAAGGAGCGGGTAATCGTGGCATTGGGGGGAGTGCAGCACCCTGATCGTCAGTCAATAGACCTACTGATACATATCGCTGAGAAAAGAGACGATATGGACTCCTCAAGACTCTCCAGCAGTGCGGTTTTTGCCCTCTCGGCACTGAGGCAGAATGTTGATAGCGAAACAAAAAATCTGATTGATGAGAGCTTGTCTGATTGGGCAAATGAACCAGACGACAAAGAATTGCGACGCATAGCTTTTAAAGCAGAGCTGGAGTCGAATGCCTCTGCCCATTTTGATGAGATTGTGGAGAAGCTGGAGACGCAAGATATGGCTATAAAGTCACTGGCACTGTATGGGCTGGGCAGGATACAAAGTGATGCTTCCAAGGAAAAGATACGCCAAGTAATCACGAAGGCAGAGTCCCCTGGTATAACAGCCGAAGCAATCGAGGCACTCTCTTTGCAAGAGGCAGACGAAGAGACAGTCTCACAGATGATAAAGATCAGCGAACATACAAAATATGCCAAAGTAAGCGATGCAGCACTACGATATCTATGTAAAACATCAAAGTATTTTCCGAAAAACAAGCCATATCTCAAAAAGCAGCTTCCCAAGCAAAAGAATATATCGATAGTTAAAATGATTATTAGAGTTGTTAGATAATTTTAAGAGCCACTTGCAAATTCCAATAAAACCCACAAATTAAGCTAAATAAATTTCTCAAAAAGTCCTTTTAGACCCCATAAATGCTATAATATTCAATTTTTTTTAAGGGTCAGGCGTTGAAAATACACCAGCTGCTTATGGTATAATCATACCACCAAATCACAAAAGGATGCATTATGCCTAGACGACCACGCATTGACTTAGCAGGCTACCATCATGTCATTAACCGTGGGGTGAACCGCAGTGACATCTTTGTAGATGTGAGTGACTATGACGTGTTTTTGGGCATTGCTTGTAAGGCATGTAGAGCTTATGGGGTGGTGTTGCATGACTATTGTCTGATGTCAAATCATTTTCATCTGTTGGTAGAGACTAGCAGGGAAAACCTCTCACTTTTTATGAAACATATCAATTCCAATTATGCCATCTATGCAAACAAAAAGCAGAAACGCTCTGGGCACTTTTGGCAAGGGCGGTTCTACTCTAGGTATATCAACTCCGAAGCCTACTACTACACCCTCATACGCTACATAGAGCACAACCCCATAGAGGCTGGCCTGGCATCACGTGTGGGAGAGTACCCCTACACACTCGCAGCCCGCATAGCCAACGGACAAACACCACCACCCTGTACTCTGCATTCCAAACTCCTTGAAGAGCTAGACTATGAGAACATCCAAGAGATGATAGGTGTAGAACTAAACAGCGAAGAGTTACAAATACTCTCTGAGATACAAAAGCAGAAGGTACTGAATGATGATGGTAGTAAATCTATAGCCTTTTCTAAAACGCTGGGGCAACACTTTAGAGGAAAAGAGAGAGACCATGCTATCTCTCTAGCACTCAAAGATGGCTATACGCAAGCCAGTATAGCCAAGCATCTTGGCGTCTCTCGCTCACTTATCTCAAAAATTATAAAGAAAAATGGTGTATTTTCAACGCCTGACCCCCATTCGGACCCCCATTCGATACTATCATGAATACAAAGAGACAAAAAGGATACTCTATGAAACAGATATTATTGTGCATCTTGCCATTTGGCCTACTGATTTCCGGTACGCCGAAGGAGGGAAGGCTCTGTACCTCGAGGCACAATGCCAAAAGTGCCACCTCCAGGATGCCAAGTTTGATCCAAACTCCATCAAAAAGGAGGGGGCACACTCCAAAGTAGGCAACATGAAACAGGTCAAAAAATGGGTAGTCAGCTGCGATAATTACTTTGATATCGGGTGGTTCCCGGAAGATCAGGAGAAGGTAGCGGCATACCTAAACAGTGTTCATTACAGGTACGATACAAAAGGCAGCAAAAAATAGACCTCCATTACTACCGCTCTTTCACATAGGGTACACCGTCTGCCTTGGGGGCGATGGCGCGACCGACGAATCCTGCGAGCAGGACCACTGTCAATATATAGGGTGATGCCTGGATGAGCTGTACAGGGATCTCTCCGATATAGGGCAGGGATACACCCTGCAGGCGCATGGCCAGCGCATCCAGGAAACCAAAGAGAAAGCAGGAAAACATGGCAGGCAGGGGCCTCCATTTGCCAAAGATCATGGCTGCCAGAGCGATATAGCCCTGACCCGCCGACATATCACGGATAAAAGAGGCATTTTGGGCGATAGAGATATAGGTGCCGCCAATGCC
>CAMZLC010000124.1 GCA_947311605.1 uncultured Sulfurovum sp. | reverse complement strand
GCCCCACAAGATCAATGATGTGCAAAAAGAGCTACTGGAAAAAATACAAGAGAGTTATGGCGTAGAGAGTCGTCCGCATAAAAGTAATTTTGAAAGTACATTTGAGAGAATAAAGGGGTGGTTTAAGGGATAAAGAGAGGAGGTGTCGCTCCGAAAAGCGACTGTGCAGTAAGAAATTATTTCGCTACGGCATCTTTAATGGTTTTACCAAATTTGAACTTTGGTGCTGTATGTGCGGGTTTGGTGTAGGTCTTGTCTGTACCTGGAACTTTTCCACTTTTCTCTGCCACTTCTGCGGTAGAGAATGTACCAAAACCAACGAGAGAAACAGACTCTTTTTTAACCAGTGCCTCTTCAATAGAATCAGTGAATGCTTTCACCGCTCTCTCTGCTGCTGCTTTGCTGTCAAAGTCGCCATTTTTCTGTACGAGTTCAACAAATTCTGCTTTTGTCATTTTTCTTCCTTTTTTAATAATGATAAGTGCATTATAGCATACTACCATCTTAAAGCTAGATAAAAAAGCGTAATAACTGCCAATTTATGCCATTTCAAATAGATCTTTTACTGTTTTTGACATTTTATGCTAGGAGATGATGAATAGAAAATGGTGCGGCAGAGAGGATTTGAACCTCCACGGGCTTGCGCCCACCAGCCCCTCAAGCTGGCGTGTCTACCGTTCCACCACTGCCGCAGGGAATCAAGATACGATCGTATCTGGTAGGTACTTCTGTCGAAGTGGACGGAATTTTACCCATCCACTCCTTAAAGTAGGCTAATATTAACCTAGAAAAGGGTTCGCATACAAGGCGATCAATGCGATAACAAGTGTATAGATAACCTGTGCTTCGATCATCGCAAGTGCAATAAACATCGTAGTCATCAGCTTGCCGCCAAGACCTGGGTTTCTGGCAGTTCCAGCAATCGTTGCCGCAGCCGTATGACCCATACCGATCGCGCCGCCCAATGCAGCCAGACCAAGACCGACACCTGCAGCCACTACAGAGTAGGCTTTGATCATAGACTCACCGTCTTCACCGGCAAAAGCCACAGCACCAAGTGCCAAGAAAAGTAAGAAAAACTTTTTCATTTCATATCCTTAAAATTATGAGCTTAGAGTCCTCTTCGACTTGTCATTCAGATCCGTTCGGATAGCGTAAACAGCATCACCGCTGCCAACAGAGACATGAATGCCACCTGTTTCCCTACTGATCACCCAAAATAGACGATGGAATTATACCAAAGTATTGTTTACAGTTGGCAGAATAGCAACACATGTGATGCTGTTCAAGGGGTAGCATTGATCTATTTATGCTAAAATGGCATCATTCGGGTTCAAATAAAGATTAAAGACCAATATTCCATGAAAAAAATCGTTTTACCATTCTTGTTTCTTAGTAGCTTACTCTTCTCTGAAGAAGTCATTCCTCTTGCTGTCACAACATTTAAAGTCGGTGAACACGTTAGCCACCTCAAAGGGCGTGAATTTATCGTTGTTTCTGTTCGCGAACGAGGCAGCGACGGAAGGTTTTATGCCATAGATAGAGAGGGGATCGTGTGGTGGAGTGGTGCCATCGCTTCTGGAGCTGACGATTTCAAAACACCTTCTGGCATCTATACTGTCAAATACAAAAAGCGATATTATATGTCTCGTGCCTACCCCTCTAGTGATGGGGTAAACAATATGGATTGGAGTATCTTCTTCACCAATCAGGGGCATGCATTGCATCAGGGAAGTACCGATTGGATGAGCCATGGCTGTATCCACATCGATCCCAAAGAAATACAGACCCTCTACCGCTGGGCTTCCCCGGGCATGCCTGTCGTTATAACCCGAAAATCCTATATGCCTTTTGCTAGAAAAGATCTACTAAGATTTAATATTCGGTAATCTACAGGTAATGCTCCTCAGTCGCCAACTCAACCTTTTTCCCCTTTTGCTCCAACACGATGACTGCAATCTCATCTCCCTCATTGTAAAGCTCATGCAGGTTACTGACCCGCTCTTTTCTCACCTTGGAGATATGCAGCAAGGCATCAAATCCATCCGGCATCTCGACGAAGATACCAAAATCGACAATCTTTTTAACCTTGCCATGATAGGTTTCACCTATAGTATACTGCATCTGTTTTTTGACTGGAGCCGAAGCGATCGAAGTAATATGCTCTTTGGCTGCGACTACCTTCTCTTTGTCCTCACCTGCCACCTTGACGCCGCCCGCATCTCTGTCTAGATCAATCGTAACACCAAACTTTTCAATAATCTCACGAATCGTGGAGCCGGCTTTGCCAATAATATCTACGATCTTTGAAGGATCGATATGGAAAAACTCTACATTGGGCAGCGCGCCGCTGGGTGTGATCTCCACTGCTGACTCTTCCATCAGAGAAAGAATATACAATCTCCCCTCTTTTGCCTGCTTCAGTGCCTCTGCGAGTATGGAGAGTGCTATGCCTCCCAACTTGATATCCATCTGCATAGCGGTGATACCATCTCGGGTACCCGTGATCTTGAAATCCATATCCCCATCATGATCCTCTAGGCCCATAATATCGGAAAGTATCGCATAGTTGTCTCCCTCCATGACCAGCCCCATAGCGATACCGGAAACAAGCTTTTGTGTCCCTACATCCGCCGCCCTCAATGCCAAAGCACCACCACATACTGTTGCCATTGAGGAGGAACCATTGCTCTCCAGTACCTCAGAGACCAGCCGTATGGTACCCTCATGCCGTATGTCGATCGTAGGCATCAGGGCGCGTTTGGCAAGATTGCCATGTCCCAACTCCCTGCGTCCTGGAGCGCCAATAAATTTTGCCTCGCCTACGGCATAGCCTGGAAAATTATAATGCACCATAAAGTGCTCATACTGGGACTCTTTGTCTGTGATCAATTCGTAAGACTGGGCATCTCTGCTGTCGCCAAGTGTTGCCGTGACCAATGCCTGTGTCTGACCTCTGGTAAAAAGACAGGAGCCGTGTACAGAGGGGAGTAGATTGGTCTCTATGGCGATAGGGCGTATCTCATCCAGTGCCCTGCCATCTGCCCTGATATGCTGATCGAGGATCAACCCTCTGACCACGCTCCTTTTGTAGGATTCAAGCACTTTTGAAACGGTCTCTTTCTCTACTGTTTCCCCCTCTTGTGTTTTGGCATCGATAATGGCCTGCCGTACTTTTTTCAGCGCAATACTTCGCTCACTTTTCGCCATAGACTGTACCGCTTTTTCCACATCTTCTTTGAAATGTTTCTCAATATAGCTATAGAGTGAACCATCTATGGTCACCTCTGCCAAACTGAGCGCCAATGGCTCTCTTTGTGCTGCAGTAAAGGCTTCCGCATATTCAGATGATGCTTCAGAAATAGCCTTTTGTGCCAATGCGATCGCATCCAAAAGTGCCCCTTCTTCCAGCTCATTGCATTCGTGATGCTCTAGGATCATCGGCATTTCGGCCATAGCACTTCCAACCACATCATCCACCACCTCTGAAGCCAAAACACGCATCTCGATCATCAAAATATCTTCACCCGAGCCCACTACAAACAGATCCAGTGCACCCTCTTCCCGTTGTGAATTACTGGGATTGAGGGTCAGCTCATCCCCTGTTTTTCCTATCCTCACAGCAGCAATACTCTGTGAAACAGGTGTATCAGAGACAAACAGCGCCGCAGAAGCAGCGTGCAGTGCTGCTACCTGTATATCCACCTCAGGGTCACTGCTAAGCACCGTGACGGCAATAGCAATGGGATAATTAAAGCCTTTTGGAAACAGTGGCCTGAGCGAGCGGTCGATGGTGCGTGAGGTCAGGGTCTCAAAGTCCCCCGGCTTGGTCTCCCTCTTGATAAACCCACCCGGTATTTTCGCCGCTGCATAGGATTTTTCAATATACTGCACCGTCAAAGGAAGAAAATCTTCTTCCACTGCAGTTTCATCTATCGCTACGGTAGCCAGCAGCACTGCTTTTCCCTGCCTATAAAGTACTGCGCCACTTGCTTGTTTGGCAACCTTATTAAAGGCATAGCTCTCTTTGAGATGATTACACTCTATCTCTATTATTTTTTCATTTATCACTGTTTATTATCCTTTCCAATTCGGAGAACTCTGGTTTCTCCAGCTTTTCATAATAGTATTCTATCGAAATATAGTCCTCGATACGATAAGGACAAAAAATACCATCACACACCTGCAATAAACGCTCATAAGAAAAGCTGTCCATCACCGGTGTTGCTACATAGATATTTTTGGCACCCTTGGCGATCATAGATTTGATCGCAACGATCGTTGTAAAGTCTGTCTCCACACACTCGTCAACCAGGAGTACGGCCTTGTCGCGCACAGACTGCAGGGCTCCGCCCTTACGATATTTGTAGAGATGGCTCAGTATCTTCTCGTCATACACTCTTTTTGCCTCGTTATAGACAAATGCTTCAGTAATCCCAAACGCTTCTGTCAAGGCTCTATGGATAACGATCTCTTGCGTTTCGCTCACCTTGGCAATAGAAAGCTCAGGATTGTTGGGCGCAGGAACCGATTCGATCAGGAGTATCTCCATACTTTCATGCAATTTGTGCGCAATAGCGTCGGCGATCAATACGCCTCCTTCACTCAATGCCACCACTACCACTTCTTGGCTCTGAAAGAAATCCTTTGGGATGGATTCGAAAAGCTGAGTAGCGGCGTCCTCTCTATCATGAAAATAATTATGGGTTAAATTTTTTGGCATGTTCTGCTCCAGGATGTTGTTTGGCTATCTCGTCTGTATCAAAAGTATAGCGAAAGGATTCTATATATGCCATCAATAAAGCATAGGCCTCATTGATCTGCTCCATCTTTTCTCCCTGCTTCTCATTGAGATCAGGGTGATGGGCTCTGGCTAACTGTCGGTATCTCTTCTTGATATCAGATTTTGTCACCAGCATAGGCAGATCAAGCGCGTTCAGTGCATGGTGTATATCTGCTTCCACGTCCATTATTGTCGAATCTCACTCTCTCCAAAAGGCACAAGACTCAGTTTGACTAGGAATGCATTGTTACTGATGGCGCCTCCTCCTGTGGTTTCAAGGATAGGTTTTGTATCGTGATGATAGCTCAATTCCACAGCCCAACATCCCTTGTCATAACGTAGACCTGAACGCCACTTCTTGCTATAGTGCTGATCCAGATCATAGGAGACGGCACCAAAAATCTTGAGTGCTTTGCTGTATTGGTATTGTGCATTCAGTGCTATTTCATCGGTGAGCACCTTTTTCAGTGCAAGATCTTTTCTCCAGAAGTGCTCTATACCGACATGGAACTTCTCGTCTTCATACATCAACTTGTTGGACATTTCCGAAAATCCCTTATAGGCAAAAGAATATTCCAGAAGATTGGTGACATGCCATTTCCCATAATCAAGCATCAATTCATGTCGAAGGTCTCCCCACTTCTCCTCTTTGTCCGGATAGTACACCTGTGAGACCCTCTGCTTGGCACCAAGTGTGAGCCCGTTGCTGTACCAATACTGCGACAATGCCCATGTCACCTTGTCGTCAAAGGGTACTTGGGACAGAAAATCTTCACGCAACGCACGATCCAATGCATTGTAGGCAGCCAGACCATCTCCGAGCACATCCTGATGGGCATATTCAGCCGACCACTCAAGTGTATGAATGCCGCTTTGGTAGGACTTGATCAGGTCTCCATAGAGTTTTATATGCTGCGTGGCCAGCACTGTATCATAATGCGATCTACCCGTTCCATTCAGGTCAAAATTTCCTGTAAAAGCATACAGTGTTTCACCCAGCTCTAGCTTGAGGTAGTCCTCCAGAAAAGAGAGATGATAACGCAGAGGAAGGGAAAATTCAAACTGGCCGGACTGGTTTCCTTGTTCTCGTACAAAATGACTCAGTTTCGCATCCATGCTATAGGAAAGATACTCCGATCCCAAAGTGCTACCATACTTGTGCCAGCGCAAAGAGGGGAGCTCTTGTAGCGTCTCTTTGTTGCTCTCCTTCTTGGCATCCAGAAAATACTTTGCATTCAGACCAAAGTAGTTGTTTTGATCATAGAGCAGATAATTGAGTCTGGACTCTTTGAGGTAAGAATCTGAAAGATGGGGCAGTTTCTCTTTTTGAAGGTTGAGATAATCTATATCGTTGAAAAGCACCATATTGGCATAGAGTGCATCACGATAGCCTTCCGGTTTATAGCTTTGCAACAGATCACTGCTCTCATATTGTGCCTCCAGACCATAATGCGTATCATGCTTGAGGTTATATTCTAAAGTGTAGGCTTGGTCATCAGCAAAATACCCTCCTCTCACAAATCCCTCTGAATGATTGCTGTCGGCAAAACGAAAGGTCGCATACAGCCCAAGACTTCTACTGCTACGGATTTGGGGGCTGAATTCAAGATCCATATTGGGGCTGATCGCCCAGTAGATAGGCTGCTCGTAGAGAAAACCTTCCGTGCTGCTGTATCCCAGTCGTGGCATCAGGAGTCCGGAGCTTCGTTCTCTGGAGGTAGAAAATGCCAGATAGGGAAAATAGAATATCGGAGTATCTCCCGCATAAAACTTAATATCTTTCAGTGTGATGTATTTGTCTGTAGTATTATAGTCCGCTTCAGAAAAAGCCAAATGCCAATCAGGGTTGCTTATCGCACAGGTAGAGAACATTGCCTCCTTGAGCTGGTAGCACTGCTTTGTTTTCTCTGCTGTTTTGGAGGAGAGCCAGATGTTTTGTTCGTCGGCATAGAAGAACTTTTCGAAGACCACCCTCTCCTCTTTGACATTGAGCGTGACTTTTCGGGTTTCAACCCTGCTGCCGTCAGGATTGATGATACGCACGGCACCCTCTACGGTTAAGCGTCTTTTCTGCTTGTCATAGTGGGCAGAATCTGCCATAAACACTGTCTGGGCATAGCGCAGTACAATATGCCCCTCAGCATACAGATTTCCCTTGTCTCCACTGATCTTTTCTGCCTGCAAATGCACCTGCTTTTTCCCACTGTTTCCCGCTTCTGCCTGTATGGCGACAAAGGAAAAGATCAGGAACAACACAAGCAGTTTACGCATTGACGACTACACTCCTGGAGATCCTGTCATGCAGTGTCTGCCTGGTGGGAGAGAAAAATGCCGGCAGAAATCCGATATAGAAAAAAGACTCATCCAGTATCCTGATAAGCGCACGGACAAAAGCCATAGGCAGGGTGAGCAGTGTACCGTCCGTGATATTGACCGCTTTAATCTTCATTAACTGCTTACCAAGTGTCTTACCATTTTGCCAGGTAAACAAGGTATGATAAATCACCTTGAGTAGCGCCAGTATCCAATAGTTTGTTTTTACAAACATTGTGGCACTTTCCGGTGTCGTAAGCTGGGTTAGCTGGTCAAAGAAAATAGCGATAAAGAGCACACTAATCACTAGGTCGTCAATGGCATAGGACCAGATACGCTTGGCATTGGGCGCAAGGTTGTCAATCGGCGACATCTCAGCCCTCACCCAATGCCTGATAGGCAATATCAGTGCGACACTGCTTGCCTACGAAATGCACCTGTCCTACCAGCATATAGGCTCTGTCTCTGGCCTCTTTGATCGAATCTCCTATCCCCACACATACCAATACTCTGCCTCCGGTAGCATATAGTTTCCCATCCTCATCCCTGCTCACCCCTGCATAAGAGATATGACTCTCCCCTTTGAGTGCCTCATGATGTATCTCGTCGATCACGATCTCTGCAGGAGGAGAACTCTTGTACGGATACGCCTTGCTTACCATGACCACGCCCACAGCATATTTCTCATAAAATGCGATCGTAGCATTTTTAAGATCACCGATAGCTGCTTTGTAAAACAGCTCAGAGGCAGGAGATTTAAGCAGGGGCATCAACGCTTCACACTCCGGATCACCAAAACGCACATTGTACTCCAGTATGATCGGTTCACCTTTGACTACCATCACTCCGATGAAGAGTACACCAGTAAAAGGATAGCCCTCTGCCTCCATGCCCTTCAGCGTCGGTCTGATCACCCTCTCATCCAGTTTGGCATAGATCTCATCCGTCACCAGCGGTGTCGGTGCATAGGCACCCATCCCCCCTGTATTGGGGCCCTGATCGTCGTTGAGCAGTCTTTTATGATCCTGTGCAGCAGGCAATACCACATAGTCCTTGCCGTCACAGACTGCAAAGACTGAGAGCTCATAGCCATCCAAAAACTCCTCTACCACGATCGAGGTACCTGCATCTCCAAAAGAGCTGCCTGCCAGCATCTCTGCGGCCGCCACCTTTGCCTCATCGTGACTCTGCGCTATGATCACCCCTTTGCCTCCACAGAGTCCATCCGCCTTGACGACGATCGGGGCATCCAGTGTAGCAATGAACTGCACTGCCTCATCCAGAGAGTCTGTCTCAATGTATCTGGCTGTCGGCACACCATGGCGCGCCAAAAAGTTCTTCATAAATATTTTGGAGCCTTCTAGCTGTGCTGCTGCTGCCGTAGGGCCGAAGACCGTCAGGTTTCTCTCTCTGAAATAATCCACAATACCCTCCACCAAGGGGGCTTCAGGTCCCACAATGGTCAACACGATACCGTGTGCCTCTGTGAAATCCGCCAGTGCCTCAAAATCGCTCAGCGGCACATTCTCGCCAAGCATCTCTGTCGCTCCATTGCCCGGTGCGAAATAGAGCTTGCCCACATTTTTGTCTTTTTGGAGTGCCAATCCTATAGAGTATTCTCTTCCGCCTGCGCCTATGATCAGTATGTTCATGCCGATTCTCTCCAGTCATTTGATAAAAACTTCTCAAAAGGTTCTTGTTTAAAAATCTTTCAAGAAATCCTGAGTGCCATCTGATAGCCGTAAATCTTACACACAGAGCCCGGATGGCCGTTCTGTGGTGACTGGCCCCAAATAGCCAAAAGCGGGAGAGAGAATCGGTCTTTAGGGGGCAGTTTCTCGCAGGCAGATGCCGTACTCAAGCGAAATCACACACACACCGACCGATTACATGTCCCCCTAGAGATAATGTTGGACCGAATAAATACAGTAATCGAACCATCCAGGTAGGATGATTATAGCCTATTTGGGGTTAGTGAAGTATGAATTTTTCTGCCGGTAGATTGATATGAATTAGTATGATTGTACTTCTTTGGCTTTGGCAATACAGGCATCTATTAGAGGGGTGTCGGCTACGACAAAATGTGCACCTTTGGGTAGATGCTTTTGGGTAGCACTGCCTATGACGACTGCCGTATAGCTCTCTTTCCAGACAAAGTTTTTCAAAAAACAGTGGATAGAGGAGGGAGAGGTGAAGATGATCACTGCGTCTGCTTTGGGTGCCTGATCGCCTCCATAGTCTATGCAGGAGGTTTCATAGATGATCTGTTCTTGTAAATCGATGCCTGCCTGCGCCAGATAGCCCTTGCTGTCAAAAGAGACCGCTTTGGGGCGCAGATAGAGTAGTTTCTTGTCAGAAAAATAGGCAATGATATCGTCTGCAAGCCTGTCCGCATAATAATTTGCAGGATGGTGGATTACGTTGCCTCCCAGAGATTCTATCTGCTCCTTGGTCGCACGCCCTATGGCGATACAGGGTGTGCGCTTCCAGCCAGGATCGATCGCCTCGGCGCTCTTGACCGCCTGCTTGGAGCTAAACATCAATGTATCACAGACAGAAAAATCGATCTTTTCAGCCGTCAAAGCAAACGTGATCATCGGCAGATGGATCACGTCCTCTCTTGGGCTCGGAGAGAGCAGATAGGTCGCTCTAGTCTCTCTTACCATAGAGTGCTGTCTCATTGAGATGTTCATCATCATAGGGATCATAGTGTGGGGTAATGAGCCACCGCTTTTTCTCATCGAGTGCCATGATCTCTGCCTCGATCTCATCCGTGATGTCATGGGCCTCCTTGAGGCGCATCTCAGGACTCAACACCAGGTGAAACTCCACAAAATTGGTCGTCCCGTCTGTACGGGTCTTCAGCCAATGATAGCTGGTACTTTTGGGGTGATGTGCAATGGCCTCACCGATCTTTGCCACAATATCACCATCCAGTGCACGATCGAGCAAGATCTCTATGCCGTCCCGTATGATCTCGTAGGCCGAATAGATGATAAAAAGGCCGATCCCCAAACCAAATAGTGCATCAATGCCACTCCAACCCGTCATCCAAACCAAAACAAGTGACAGCAGTACCGCAGCGTTACTCCAGAGGTCTGTCTGGTAATGCAGTGCATCAGCTTTGATCACTATATTGTCTGTTTTTTTTGCGATTTGCAGCAAATACTTGACTAGAAAATAGGTGATAGCAAGAGAGAGAAGCATCACCACTATAGAGGGAGTCAATAGCGCCACCTGCGCACCGCCCATCCATTTTTCTACGGCCTTATAAATAATATATAAACCCGATATAGTAATAATGGTGCCCTCTATGACCCCTGCGATCGCCTGAATCTTTCCCTTGCCATACTGATAAATGTCATTGGGGTTTTCTTCAGACTTTTTGATCGCAAAAAAGTTAAAGACAGAGATAGCCATATCCAGCAATGAATCTATCGCGGATGCCAACACTGCAACAGAACCACTCAACACACCAATGACCAGCTTCAGTACGGTCAACACCGTCGCTACTGCTGTAGCGACCATGGTAGCCTTTTTTTGGGGGGAAGCGTTAGTCGACATGACGGTGAATCTTTAACGTCTGACTTTTACAGTACGGCATCGTCTGACATATTTATAGTGTCTTTTTCTCTGCACTCTTTTCTTGCGAACCAGACGCTTCTTTCGCACTACTCTTTTCTTTTCACCGAAATGGTGAACATCATGCATCCAGCTGTGTCTGCCTCGTATAAACCTTTCGGTGTTGACGATGCTATACCCATCCACTGGGCAGGGGTCTTTCATAAACTTTGCGCCACAGACGGCAGCACTGGCTGTCGCGCCAAACGCCGCCAAAGAGAAAAACACTGCCAATGCTAGTAAAACTTTTTTCATATCATGCCTTTATATAAGGATCCTGAAAAAGATTTCAGAACATCTGGCAATATTGTAGCATAAAGCCAGTTAGAGCATCCCTAACTAAAGCGCCTTGGATGCCAGCGCAGTGATCCTGTGAGAAAAGGCCGTTTTGTCTTTTGGTTCAATCCCTTCTGAAAGCTTGGCACTGTCAAGCAGTATCCAGGAGATCGTCTCGAAAAGATTCGTATCCTTCAGACTGTCAAGCTTTTTGATCATTGCATGTTCTGGATTGATCTCCAGAATGAGGGGAATCTCCGGCATCTCCTGTCCCATCTGTGCAAACATGGCTGCCATGCCTGCCATAGGATCAGAACTGTCTTTGAGTACACAGGAGGGGCTCTCGGTCAGTCTTGTCGATATTTTCACCTCTTTAACCTCTTCTCCTAGAACCTTCTTGATCTTGTCAGTCAGTGGCTTATACTCCTTGCTGATCTCCTCTTTTTCCTCTTCGGTTTTAGAGTCTGGCGCCTCTATCGTCGTGATATCTTTTAGCGTCCACTCTTTATAGCTTCCGATCATTGGCGCGACGATACTGTCCACCTCTTCATCGTCAAGGATCAATACCTCTATATTGGCTTTTTTATAGGCTTCCAGCAGTGGCGAATTACGCAATACTTTCTCTTCTGCACCGATAATATAGTAGATCTCTTTCTTCTCGCTGTTGCCTCTGGAGATATAGTCATCCAGAGAGACAAGTCCCTCTTCGCTGGAGCTTTTATATCGTACGATCTCGAGCAGTGTCTCTTTGTTGATATGATCGGTATAGATACCCTCTTTGATCACACGGTTGTACTGAGCCACAAAATGGTCAGCATCTTCTCCTTTGAGCTTCTTGATCGCAGAGAGAATCTTTTTGACCGCCCCCTGCTTAATATTGGCAAGGATGCGGTTTTCCTGCAGAATCTCCCTGGAGACATTCAGTGGCAGATCCTCACTGTCAATGATACCTCTTACAAATCTCAGATAAGGCGGCAACAGCTCCTTCTCATCATCGGTAATAAAGACCCTTTTGACATAGAGCTTCACCCCAGGCTGATAGTCAGCGCGGTACATATCCATCGGTGCTGTTTTGGGAATATAAAAAAGTGTCGTGTATTCATTGGCACCCTCTACTTTGTTATGCAGATAGGTAAGCGGCGCATCATCACCATGGGAAATCGTTTTGTAGAACTCTATATAGTCCTCTTTTTTGAGTGAACTTTTGGGCAGTGTCCAAAGTGCTGTAGCCTCATTGACCTGCTCTCTTTTTTTCACTTTCTTGGTCGCCTTCTCTTCGCCTTCACCTTCAGTCTCCTCCTCTTCATAGTTGAGCATGATCGGATAGGCGATGTGGTTGGAGTATTTTTTGACGATATTTTCTACATGCCATTTCCCCAAAAACTCTTTCTCGTCCTCTTTGAGCTTAATATAGATCACGGTACCGTGCTCGTCTTTGACGACCGGCTTGACCTCGTATTCACCCGTGCCATCGGTAGAGAACATATAGGCCTGATCCTCTCCTGCCTTTTTAGTGACGACATCCACCTTCTCTGCCACCATAAAAACAGAGTAGAACCCTACCCCAAACTGTCCGATCAGATTGCTGTCCTTGGCAGCATCACCGGTCAGATTCTCCATAAAAGCCTTGGTGCCTGACTTGGCGATCGTACCTAGGTTATCCATCAGCTCCTGCTCATTCATCCCGATACCGTTGTCATTGAAAGCAATGGAGTTGTCCTCGGCATCCAATTTGATATTGATCTCACCCTTCCAGTCATTCTCCTTGAATGTTTCATCCGTCAGACGAAGGTAGTTGAATTTGTCTAGTGCATCGCTGGCATTAGAGATCAGCTCTCTGATAAAAATCTCTTTGTTAGAATAGAGTGAATGGGTCATCAGCTGCAGCAGCTGCCCTATCTCTGTTTGAAATTGATGTTTTGCCATCGTTTTCTCCTTATTGTGGTTAATTTTTTGGGATTATAGTATATTTTTGTATTAATTTCAAGTTTTTAGTTAAGATAGTTTAGTCAAAGTGACTAAACTATCTTACGGAGGGGGATTTTACTCCCATTCAATCGTTGCGGGTGGCTTGGAGCTGATATCATAGACCACACGGTTGATACCATCGATCTCGTTGATGATCCTGCGGCTGATGCCTTCAAGCACATCGTGAGGAATATGTGCAAAAGTAGCGGTCATGCCATCCACTGATTCTACCATCCGCACACAGACAGTGTTGTCATAGGTACGATTGTCTCCCATCACCCCTACGGACTGAACATTGAGCAATACCGTAAAGGCTTGCCAAACCTTGTCGTAGTAACCTGTGGCTCTAAGCTCTTCTTGCATAATCGCATCGGATTCTCTGATCAGATGGAGCCCCTCCTCCGTTACGGCGCCCATAGTCCTGATCGCAAGACCCGGACCGGGGAAAGGATGACGACCGATCATCTCTTTGGGCAGCCCCAGCTCCAGTCCCAGTTTCCGCACCTCATCTTTAAAGATCTCTTTGAGCGGTTCCACGAGTTCAAAGGTCATCCAATCCGGCAGTCCGCCGACATTATGATGAGACTTAATGGTCTTCGAAGGCCCCTTGACAGAAACCGACTCTATCACATCTGTATACAGTGTGCCTTGAGCCAAAAATGCGACATCCGTGTGTTTCTTTGCTTCAATATCAAAGACTTCAATAAACTTTTCACCAATGGCTTTACGCTTCTGCTCCGGATCCGTGACACCTTCCAACACTGACATAAACGCTACTTTCGCATTGATAGTAATAAGATTCATATCCAGCATCCTGAACATGGCTTGAACTTGCTCTGACTCATCCTTGCGCAGCAACCCTTGATCCACAAAGACACAGATAATCTGCTCTTTTGGCAAGGCTTCATGCAGCATCGCTGCTACTACAGAAGAATCTACACCGCCGCTCACACCGCAGAGCACCTTTTTGTCCCCTACCTGTGCCCGTATCTGTGCGATCTTCTCTTTGGCAAAACTTCCCATGTTCCAGGTGCTGCCGCAACCGCAGATATACTTGGCAAAATTTTTGAGCATTTTGGTGCCCTCGACTGTGTGGTGCACCTCAGGGTGAAACTGAAAGGCATAGACCTTTCGCTTCTCATCAGCGATCGCAGCATAAGGAGAGTTTTCACTGGTTCCGATGATCTCGAAACCTTCCGGTAGTTTTTCCGCTTTGTCCCCATGGCTCATCCAGACGATCTCATTGTCACTGATGCCGTGGAAGATACCCGCATCCTTCTCTACATGCAGTTTAGCTTTGCCGTATTCATGATGATCCGCTGCCACCACCTCACCGCCAAAATGCTGTGTGATCAGCTGCATGCCATAGCAGATACCCAGGATCGGCAACCCCAGTTCCCAGATCCCCTCATCGGGATGATAGGCATCCTCGGCATAGACGGAGGCGGGACCGCCCGAAAGGATAATACCCTGAGGTTTTCTCGCCTTGATCGCCTCAAGTGACTCTCTGTAAGGCACCACTTCGGTATAGACACCGGATTCTCTAAGCTTTCTGGCGATCAGCTGGGTATACTGTGAGCCGAAGTCTAAGACTAGAATAGGTACTTGCTTCATAGATAAAATCCTTATATTTGTGTGAATAAATCTTTTCATAAAAACTTATTGAGACAAATAACACAAGGTGCGTTAAAACGCACCCTACACTACATCTACATATGGTGTGCCCCAATATGCAAGATCTCAAACTGCACATACCAGATGGCGATAGAGACAATATAGCCTGCCAATACGGTCCACGCCAGTTTGATATGAGAGCCAAAGGTATAGATGCCGTGCATTTTACCCATGACCCCTACACCTGCAGCTGAGCCAAAGGAGATAAGGGAGCCGCCGATACCTGCCGTCATGGTCACCAGCATCCACTGGGACTGCGCATCCGCACCCATATTGGGATCGGCCTTGAGCACGGCAGACATGACAGGTACATTGTCCACGACAGCAGAGAGGAAGCCCACGCCGATATTGACCACTGTAGCTCCTGCACTCTCATAGAGTTTCGTGAAGTACTCCAAATATCCGAGGAAATGCAATCCGCCGACTGCAGCAAGAATACCGAAAAAGAAAAGCAGTGTATCATTTTCGATCTTGGCAATCCAGGAAAATGCATTGAGTTGGGTATCCGAAGGGCCTCGATTGATTTTATAGACATACATCTTGAGCAGAGCCAGACCGAACATCATCCCCCACATGGGCGGCAGATGCATCACCTGACGTGACAGTACCGCTATAGCAATGGTTACGGCAAAGAGTCCGATGATCACTTTGCCGCCCTCTGCAATCTCTATCTTCTCTTCGTCAGCATGAAAGGGCGGCATCCCCTCCGGTACTACGCGACTGAGCAGCCATGCCGTCACAAACCAGCCTACTATCGCAGCAGGAAAAAGAAAAAGAAATTCGTTAAAAGCACCCCTGCCATCAATCCAAACCATCAATGTGGTAATATCACCAAAAGGACTCCACGCACCTCCTGCATTGGCCGCTACGACCAGGTTGACGGCACCGGGAACCAAGAATGCCTTGTTCTCCTTGTCGATCGTCAATAGTACGGTAGAAAGAATCAACGCGGTAGTCAGATTGTCCGCCACAGGTGAGATAAAAAAAGCAAGCAATCCCGTAATCCAGAAAAGTTTCTTGTAGGTATAGCCTTTGGAAACCAAATTATACCGCAAGGCAGAAAATACCTTACGGTCAATCATCGCCTCGATATAGGTCATCGCCACCAAGAGAAAGAAGAAAATACCTGCAATCTCAACAATCAGATGCTCCACCGCTGTTTCGAGAGCGTGACCGTCCATCCCATTGATGGAGAAGTAGAGCCCGATCAGCATGAAGATCGAAGTGCCCGCCAAGAGTGCAGGCTTGGCCTTGTTGATATGGTATTTATCCTCTGCGGCGATAAAATAGTAGCCCACAACAAAAATAATCAGGGAGAGTATCCCCACCCATGTCGTCGTCAAGTGTAACTGCTCATGCATAGTCTGCCTTTTCTATATAATGTGATCCCAGTGACTCTTTTCTCGCAAGCGCAGCGGCTACAATGGCTGCGGCGGTATTGAGTCGAAGCTCCAGTAGTCTACCTATCTCTCTGTTTTTCACATCATAGATAAAGTTTTTCGCTTCGATCAACCCTTCCCTGGTTCGGATAATACCTACATCTTTCCACATGATCTGTCGGAGTTGATGTTTGTATTTTTTGTCATCTTTCTGGTGCAGTATATTATCGTAATCTTTATCAAAAGCAGGTGTTTTTCCAGAAGATTTCTCCTGCCCCAAAATATGCTCTACCGCACGCTTGGCAAAGACCATCCCTTCCAATAGTGAGTTAGATGCCAGCCGATTGGCACCATGCACTCCGGTTCGGGAAACCTCACCAATGGCATAAAGTCCTTTGATGCCAGGGACTACGCCATCCATATCTACAGAGATACCTCCGTTTGCATAATGAAATGCCGGAGAGATTGCTATCCTGTCTTGAGGGAAGTGATATCCCAATGCATCAAATGTCTGCGTAATATTGGGAAAGCGGGCATGAAACCATGGCTCCTCAAACATGGAAAAATCCAGATACACTGCTTCTCCTGTCCGGCGCTTATAGTCGAAAATGCCTCTTGCCACAATATCCCTGCTGGCAAGCTCTCCCCGTGTATCATACTCAAACAGAAACCGGTTTCCCTTCTCCCCCACCACATGTGCGCCTTCTCCTCTGAGCGCCTCCGTCAACAGCAGCTTTCTGGCATAGGGCGTATCCACAAAAACAGTGGGGTGAAACTGCATAAATTCCATGTCCGCAAGTTCGATTCCTTTCTCTACGCAGATACCGTGTATATCGGCACTGACCGTTCGGGAGTTGGTATTGAATGCATACAGAGAGCCGATCCCACCACTGGCAATGACCACCTGGTCAGCATAGATGGTCCGGGGCTGATAGTTGACCATTGCCTTGACCCCATAGCACCTTCCATCCTCTATCAGAAGATCATAGACCAGTGTGTTTTTTTGGAGCATATGCCTGTTTTGTACCATCATGAAGTAGTGCATATAGCGTCCCGTAGCATCTCCATCGGCATGAAGGATTCGCTCTACCGAATGTGCCGCCTCCTTGGTATAGAGCAGGTTCCCTTCCGCATCCTTGTCAAATGCCATGCCTCTCTCAAGAATATCTGCAGTCGTCTCAAGCGAGGTGGCAGAGAGTATCTCTACTGCCTCTCTGTCATTATGATACGCGCCCGCCTTCATGGTATCCTCGACATGCACGGGAATATCTGCCTCATTCAGTGCCGTGACGATGCCCCCCTGCGCATAAAAAGTATTGCATTCCCAGGGAATATCCTTGCAGACCACCAGCACCTTCATGCTCTCCGGCAAACGCATCGCGGCATAGAGGCCGGCAATACCTACGCCGATAATCAATACATCATATTTTCTCAATAGTTTCCCTTTTCTGCGCCGGGGAGTGCACTGTACCGGAGGGAGGATCGATCTTGCATCCCAGGTAGACCGGCTTTGTCTTGTATCCGCATCCCTGCAACAAAAACCCACAGCATAGCAATGCTATAATACCGCCATGAAAAGCAGCAAACAGATCCTCTCTCTTCTTACGCGTCAACCTCAATTTGGCTCCCTTGTGCAGCATACCTGCTATCAGAAATTTATGGCTTTACTGCCACCCAGATTCCAGCAAGCAATTGCTTTTATCTATATTAAAAACCGCACCCTTTTTATCGCCCTTTCTCATCCAGGGTATAAAATGGAGCTCAATTATAATAAAGAACTCTTTAAGGCACTATTAGCCACCGTCAGGCAGTATGCACCAGAATGCCAGGAGCAACTGGCTGACACAGTAGTATTTTTTAATTCTAGACACCACACACACGAAGAACCAGCGCACCAAGATACGATACCCTACTACAGTGAACTCTCTGGTGGAAACTTTGAAGCAACGCTCGATGATGAAGCGCTGAAGGAAAAGTTTCTTCAGACCAAGGCACTCATCAAAAAACACCAAACACAGACCAAGCAATCCCCCTAACCTATGCTCAAAACGATCAAACAGCTGCCCAGTACCTATGGTGTCTATCAATATTTTGACCCACACGGGAAACTGCTCTATGTAGGCAAAGCAAAAAACCTCAAAAACCGTGTCAGAAGCTACTGGAGATTGACGCCTCACCTGCATCCCAACCCCGCACAGGGAGCAAGAATCCTCAAAATGCTCTCAGAGGCTGCCCGCCTGGAATACCTGATCGTAGAGAGTGAGGCAGATGCCCTGATCCTAGAAAACTCTCTCATCAAGCAACTCAGACCCAAATACAATATCCTCCTCAGAGATGACAAAACCTATCCCTATATCTATATAGATGAGTCACAGGATTTTCCCAGGTTTGAGTTGACACGGAAAGTTGTCAAAGGGAAGAAGGTACACTATTACGGCCCGTTTCCTACCGGGGGAAAAGCACTGCTGGATGCGCTCTATGAACTCTACCCACTCGTGCAGAAGCGGAGTGGGCTTGAAGGGGGTGAAGCCTGTCTTTTTCATCAGATAGGTAAATGTCTGGCACCCTGTGAAGAGAAGGTGACCCCTGAGCAATACCATGCCATCATCGCTGAGGCCAAAGAGGCTATACACGATAGGGGACGCATCACAAAGAAGCTGCACGCACGCATGCTTCTGTTGGCAGAACAGGAGCGCTACGAAGAGGCAAGAAAGGTCAGAGATCAGATCACTGCCATCGAATCGCTGAGGCTTCGTTCCAGTATCGATCTGGCAAACCACAACAATATCGATATCTTCGCTATTGTTGTCGAGAAAGAACAGGGCATCGTCCTTCGGATCTTTATGCGAGAGGGAAAAGTGATCTCTTCTTCTCATACTTTTTTCAGACAAACGGCATATTTTGATACAGATGAAGCCTATCGACAGGTCCTTTTGGACTCTTACAATGCAGAACTCCCCTCCGTAGCCAAAGAGATCCTCGTCTCCGACAGCTTCGACTCTATGCAGGAGACCAGCAGAACACTCAGTCAAAAACTGGAGACTACACTCTCCATCAAGCATCCGCAGAGGGGCAAAAAAAGAAAGCTTGTTGCACTGGCCATCAACAATGCGACAGAACTTTTGAAACATAAAAAAATACCTACATCCAGCATAGAGCCCAACATTGCCGCACTGCTCACCCTGGAGCGCACCCCCTATCGTATAGAGGCTTTCGACAATTCACACATGATGGGGGTAGCATCGGTAGGTGCCATGGTCACCTGGGATGAAGGGAAATGGGAGAAGTCCTCCTATCGCAGATACGCACTCACCGCCAAAGACGAAGTAGGTCAGATGACTGAGATGCTGCAAAGACGAATCACACACTTTGACACTTCGCCTCCTCCGGATCTCTGGGTACTCGATGGCGGACAGGTCAACTTGACACTTGCTCTGGCAT
>CAMZLC010000123.1 GCA_947311605.1 uncultured Sulfurovum sp. | reverse complement strand
CGCTAGGAGAGTTGGTAGTCAAAAAACTGCCGCAGTATCCTTTGCCTATTTTGAGACTCACACGATTTGCTGTAGATAAAGCTTACCAACAAAAAGGTATAGGGCAAACACTTCTAAAATGGGTACTCAAACTAATCCTCAAACAAAAAAAACAATTTGGCTGTTTTGGTTTAGTGGTAGATGCAAAAGCAGAGAGTGTAGAATTCTACGAGCAGTATGGATTTGAAAGTTTTTCTATCCAAGCTGGAGCGTTGGATGTACGCCCCTATGCTCAAAGTATGTTTCTTTCCACTAAAATGATAGAAGTGGGGATGGGCTTACAATAACCCCATCGCCAACTTCGCGTCATCTGTCATTTTGTCTTGTCCCCATGGTGGGTCGAAGATAATCATTAAAAATAAAATTAATATTATATTAAACACTTTATACTATAATTTGCTTATTTAAATAAGCAAAAAGGTTCAATTATGTTAGAACAACTTCAGCAATATTCCTTGTCTTCACTGCAAAACCTTAAAACAGACTATAAACGGTACTTTTTTAATGAGGTAGATTTCGACAATAAGCTTATCGGTATTATAGGTGACAGAGGGATAGGAAAAACGACGTTTTTGTTACAGTATCTTAAAAGTTTAGAGATACCTTTAGAAAATAAACTTTACGTAACGGCAGAGTTTTTACTCACAGGAAATATGGAGCTGTTCGACATAGCCCAAGAATTTTCTAAATTAGGTGGAGAGGTATTGGTGATTGATGAGATACATCAGATTCCTCACTTTGAAAGGCAGCTAAAACTTATCTATGATATGTTAGCATTAAAAGTACTGTTTAGTGGTAGCAATGCTATTAAGTTAGAACATGCCAAGGCTGACCTAAGTCGTAGAGCTTTGGTCTATCGATTTGGAGGCTTAAGCTTTAGGGAGTTTTTAGAGTTACGTACGGGAGAGAAGCTCTCTACCTATACACTAGAAGAGATAGTAAAAAATCATACAGAAATTGCCTATACACTTACGAGTAAGTTTAAACCTTTTGCCTACTGGCGTGAATACCTAGAATATGGATATTATCCCTTTTATAACCCCGAGAAAAAAAGTACTTTTCTCATACGTGTTAATGAGACTATCCAGACTACTATAGAACACGATTTAGCATATATTTTTAACATTGAACCAAAGTTTGTCATCAAGTTAAAACAGCTTGTCACACTCATCTGTGCATCTAAACCCTATGCACTTAACATCTCCAAACTAGCAGCAAAAATTGAGATAAATCGAAATACCCTATACCAATACATCTACTATCTCAACAGAGGAAAGATTTTTAACATACTTCACCAAAGAGCCAAAGGGGATAACATCTTTGCAAAACCTGCCAAATTATATTTGGCAAATACTAACTTAAATTATGCCTATTGTAATACTATTGAAATAGGCACGATCAGAGAGGGGTTTTTTGTAAATCAGCTCAATAATTACTTTTCTTTGCATAAAAACAGAAGTTTTTTAGATGATCAACTTTTTGCTTCTAAAGAGGGAGATTTTTTGGTTAACAGTACATACACGTTTGAAATAGGTGGGAAAAACAAAAGTTTCAAGCAAATAAAAGATATACCAAACTCTTTTGTTGTAGCAGATGATATTGAAATAGGCAATGGTGCAAAGATTCCGCTTTGGTTGTTTGGGTTTTTGTATTGAAGGTATGCTTATTGCCGCACCAACAGCACCAGGCTCAAAATCAAAACAGGCTCTTCACCCGATCCAGGAGCTTCTCTCGGCTTCTGAGGGAGATCTTGCGGCGTTTGTCTTCGAGTACGCCATCCTCTTTGAGTTTTTTGATATGGCGGTCTACCACATGGCGGACGGTGCCTATGAGGTTGGCGATCTCGGTATGGGAGAGACCGTCCAGGATATTTTTCTCTTCACCCTCTCTGCCCTCTATGCTCTGCACGATCAGCTTGATCAGCCGCTCCTGTGTATCAAATAGCGTCAGATCCGTGGCAAGCTCCTCTACTTTGCGCAGCTGCGAGGCCACATACTTGAGGATGATCTCACCAAAATCCGGGTAGTCATACATCCACTCCCTTGCCTTGCCTATGGGCACCCTCAGCGCACTCCCCTCTTCTAGGATCTCCACCAGCACCTCATGCACCCTGCCATCAAGCAGGGTCACCGTATCATACATATCCCCTCTGCGCATCAGATAGATCGTCTGCTCTTTGCCATTATGCAGATTGATCTGTGAGATCTTGACCTTGCCGTCAAGAAAGATATAGAAATACGCCAGCGCATCATCACAATCAAAGAGCATATCGTGCTTGTCAAAAGAGACTACCTTTCCATGCGTCTCCATTTCGGTACGCAATTTCGCATCTATGGCACCAAACCTATCCAGTTGTAACTGCATCTCTATCTCACCTTCAGCTTCAGTGCTTCATATTTTGTTCTGACCTCTGCCATCTGCTCTACCCAGAACTCATTGCGTTTTGTGGCATGTGCCAGCGCCTCTTCCAGCTTCTCTACCGTCTCTTTGGCATTGGCAAAATGGGCACCCAGCTCACTCTTGCTCTTCTCCAGTGCCATGATCTCTGCCCGAAGTGCTTCTATTTTTTTGTCACTCTTCTGTAGTACCTCCTCCAGTCTGGCGATCTCCTCATTCAGTGCATCCCTGATCCCCTCCTGCTGCCCCAAATCCTGCAGCTGCGAGGCATTCACTATCCGCACATCATTCAGACTCTCCTGTAGTAGCCTGACCTCTTCTGCCTGTTTTTCAATGATTACCTTGAACTCACTGTTCCTCTCATGGCTTCCTCTAAGCCTCACAGAGAAGATAATCACCACAAGAACAAAAGCCAACAGCACTACTGCAACAATACTTGCAAGTGCCATCATGTTGATATTGCTTAGAAATGCTAACCCCTCCATACGCTACTGACCCCGTATAATATCATACGCTTTCGGATAAGAACAACGCATCTTAGTCTTGGGATTGGGTTTACTGCTGTAATGCATATGCTGAAAGTGGATATTGACCACATTGTCTAGCCTGTCTTTGTAGGCGATCTGATCCAGCTGCCTTTTTTTGTCCAAAGAAAAAGTATAGAGTACATTCTGGTAGGTAGCCACATAGAGATTGCCCTTGTGATGGCGTGCCTTTTTGAGGATAGAGGTCAGATCCAACACCTCCCTAAGCTCGTAAAAAGAGACCTGCTCCAGATCATGATCTACTACCGTAAAAAGTTTCGCATCACTGCAGACCTCTTTTTTGGTGGGCGTCTTATAGCTCCACTTCAAAGCACCTGAACTGTTGAGTAGCACCCTGCCACTGTATTGAATCGTTTTTTTCTTGGGAGTGGTAATTTTTTGTCTAAAGTTTGCCGAAAAACTCACGGGTATCTTTACACCTTTTGCTATCACAGAAGTGATCAGTACCAAAAGCATCATGCTAAATTTCACTTTTTTTCCTTATCTTGGTGATCAATTCTATCAAAAAAAGTCTAACGAACAGATATGCCAAAAACGATGCGTTTACCATGTCCATATCAACAGTCTTTGGGCAAATTTTTGATACACTAAGCGCAATTTAATAATAATGGATGATCCAACTATGATAAATGTAATGAAAATATTCGGAACAGCCAATGATAGGCTGGTCAAGAAATACCTCAAGCGTGCCAAAGCGATCAATGCACTGGAAAGCACCTATGGACCCATGAGTGATGAGGCACTCAAAGCTGCATTCAACGCGCTCAGAGATGCCGTCAATGCAGGTGAAAAGAGTCTGGATGCAGTGCTTAATGACTCATTTGCCATCACCAGAGAAGCCAGCAAGCGGGTCTTGGGTATGCGTCACTTTGATGTGCAACTCGTGGGAGGCATGGTGCTGCATGACGGCAACATCGCCGAAATGAAAACCGGTGAGGGCAAAACGCTGGTCGCCACCCTAGCTGTCGTGCTCAATGCCATGACCGACCATGGCGTACATGTCGTGACCGTCAATGACTATCTGGCAAGCAGAGATGCCAGAGATATGGGGCTGCTCTACGCATTTTTGGGCTATAGTACAGGCTGTATCGTCTCCGACATTGATGATGAAATGGAGCGCAAAGCACAGTATGACGCCGACATCACCTACGGCACGAACAACGAATATGGCTTTGACTATCTACGCGACAACATGAAAGTACGGGCAGAAGAAAAAGTACAGCGAGAGCACAACTATGTCATCGTGGACGAAGTAGACTCCATCCTGATCGACGAGGCGCGTACGCCCCTCATTATCTCTGGCCCCACACAGAGAGATCAGAGCTACTACCAGCAGGCAGATGAGATCGCTCAGCAAATGATCAGAGGCGAAGAACTGCCAGCAAAAGCAGGTGAGTCCAAGCAGATGACCGGTGATTTTGTCGTAGACGAAAAAGACAGGGTCATTGTCATGACTGAGCAAGGGCTGGAGAAGGCACAGGAGCTCTTCGGTGTAGAGAACCTCTATGACCTTGACAATGCGATCCTCTCTCACCATCTCGATCAGGCACTCAAAGCCAGGTATATCTTTGAAAAAGATGTAGATTATGTCGTACGCAATGATGAAGTCATCATTGTCGATGAGTTTACTGGAAGACTCTCTGAGGGCAGACGCTATAGCGAAGGGCTCCATCAAGCACTAGAAGCCAAAGAGGGTGTCACCGTTCAGGATGAATCCCAGACATTGGCAGACATCACTTACCAAAACTACTTCAGAATGTATAGCAAACTTGCAGGCATGACCGGTACCGCCCAGACAGAGGCCACAGAGTTTTCTCAGATCTATGGGCTGGAAGTGGTCTCTATTCCCACCAATGTACCCATAGAGAGACTGGACAAAAACGACCTCATCTATAATACCGAGGAGGAGAAGCTTGAAGCCGTTGCCAAGAAGGTCAAGGCGCTACACCAAAAAGGACAGCCCGTCCTCATCGGTACCGCTTCTATCGAAAAGAGTGAACTGCTGCACAACTTCCTCTCCAAAGAGAAGATCCCCCATGATATCCTCAATGCCAAAAACCACGAAAGAGAAGCTAGCATCATCGAAAGTGCTGGTGTCAAAGGTGCCGTGACCGTCGCAACCAATATGGCAGGACGAGGGGTCGATATCAAAATCAATGATGAGGTCAGAGCACTTGGCGGACTTTTCATATTGGGTACAGAGAGGCATGAGAGTCGTCGTATCGACAACCAGCTACGAGGAAGATCGGGACGACAGGGAGATCCGGGAGAGAGCCAGTTCTTCCTGAGTTTGGATGACAATCTTCTACGCATCTTTGGTGGAGACAAAATTCGCAATATCATGAACAGACTTGGCGTAGAGCGTGGGGAGTTTATAGACTCCAAACTCGTCACCAGAAGTGTAGAGAAGGCACAGAAAAAAGTGGAAGGCATGCACTATGAATCACGAAAGAATATTCTTGAATACGATGATGTCGCCAACCATCAGAGAAAAGCGATCTATGCCTTCAGAAACCAGCTGCTTGACCCAGAATTTGATATCGGCAGCAAGATTAAGGAAAATCGTAACACCTTTGTCGATATGCTGCTTGCCGAAGCAGAGATCTACGAAGGAACTCCGAGTGAGGATTTTGATCTGACAAAATTCACCGACTTGATCCAGAAACATATTGATATCTCTATTGATCCGGAATCGCTCAAAGGGAAAGAACCTCACGAGATCAAAGAGCTAGTCCTGGAGATACTGGAAAAAGCCTATGGGGAGAAAATGTCTGTCTTTGTCCCCGAACAGAGACAGGAGATCGAAAGTATGCTGCACCTCCAGATCCTCGATCCACTCTGGAGAGACCATCTTTATGAAATGGATGTGCTCAAGACTGGTATCGGACTGCGTGGCTACAACCAAAAGGATCCACTCACCGAATACAAACAGGAGAGTTATCGTCTCTTTGAGCAGCTGGTAGAGCGTATCAAGTTTGATGCGACCAAGATCCTCTACACTATCCAGTTCAACTTTGAGGTCCCCGAAGAGGAGATGGAAGAGCTGGAGCGCATGCGTGACGCACTGGAGATCGAAGAGGAAGCACTCAGCATGAGCAGTGCCGTAGCCGACGTAGAAGAAAGGCAGCAGACCCAAGGCACCCACCAGCCTTACATTGCAGACAAGAAACCAAAGCGCAACGAACCTTGCCCTTGCGGTAGCGGCAAGAAATACAAACACTGCTGCGGCAGAAGCGGACCCAAAAAAGGACTACTCGCCTAATGGCAGCCCCCCACAACGCACACTTCATACGCAAGATAGTCAAACACTATCTGAAGTATGACAAGGAGAATCCTTTTATCTTCGTTTCGGCCGTGATGGCCTTTTTGGGTATCGCTGCCGGTGTCATGGTCATGATGATCGCACTGGGGATCACCAATGGGATCCAAAAAGAGTTCAAAGAGCGGCTCTTTGTGATGAACTACCCTCTCACTGTAGTCTCTTATGCCGATGGCATAGGTACCAACATCGTGCAAAAGATCGAGAAGCACTTTCCTGCGCTCAAACTTAGCCCTTACTATACCACACAGGTGATCAGCAAAAATGAACATGGCATACAGGGAAGCATGGTCTATGGCGTCAATTTCGCCAAAGAGGCAGCCATCAACAAAGTCTTTGCCAAGGCCACCAAAGAGCAGGACAACAGCAGCAAGTACAGTATCGTCATCGGCGATACCCTCTCCGTCGATATGGGTGCCAAAGTAGGCGAAAAACTGCTGCTCTATTTTTCAGAACAGCAGGCGGTCGGCTTTGCGACCATGCCTTTGCAAAAACGTTTTCTGATCGACAGCATCTTCGATTCGGGATTGCAGGCCTATGACAAGGGGATCATCTATACGACCCATCAGGCGCTCCAAAGTCTGCTCAAGAGAGACAAAGAGAAGTTTGACGGTATCCATATCTACAGCGACAAACCCATGGAGATGATCAAAAAGATCAGAGCTCTCCTGCCTGAAGATGTCGGTATCGAAGGCTGGTGGCAGCAAAATGGAAACTTCTTCACCGCCATGGAGATGGAAAAAAAGGTCTATTTCCTCGTCCTGCTCTTTATTATTCTTATTGCCTCCCTGAACATTATCTCTTCCTTGCTCATGACGGTGATGAGCAGGCATAGTGAGATTGCACTGATGCGCACACTGGGTGCCACACAAAAGGAGATCCAAAGCATCTTCTACCGGTTGGGCTTGATGATCGGCTCTGCCGGGATCATGATCGGCACCCTGCTTGGGCTGATTGGTATATGGATCCTCAAGACCTTTGATATTATCTCATTGCCTGCAGATGTCTATGGTAGCAGCAAGCTTCCCGTGGATCTCTCTCTGGGTGATTTTGGGCTGATTATTCTGGGGGCTTCGATCATCATCATGCTTTCGGCACTCTATCCTGCCAAAAAAGCCGCCTCGACAGACCCTCTAAATGTGCTTAGAAATGAATAGGCGAGGATACCATTACTGATTGATGATGTGTGCCGGCGAGGTGATTGTTCGTTTGAGAAGCTCCAGGGGATAGATCAGTGCCTCCTGTACCGGATGTGTTTTTGCCTTGGGATGGTCCAGCGTGCCTACGATCTTGACCCCGGTGGTCATACTTTTGTCTTTGCCAAAAAGAATATAGCCCACCAACGGCAGACTACCCAATACTTTGCCCACCTCTCTGGCTGTACGTACAGCGAGGTCGATATCAAGCTTTCCACTCTTCAGTGATACCGTACCTTTTCCTGCAATGGTCGAAGATTTGCCATCGATATAGATACTATCAAAGACAACCTGATCTCCAATAATTCTAAACGCGATCTTCCCGTTACGCACCACATAGCCTTTTTGGCTAAATCCTGGATCAGAGAGCGTCATCAGTGCCGGTATAGTATTCAAAAGGGCGATGAGATCATTATAGGCCTTGAAACTCTCTATGGCACCTCCCTTGACATTGATCACACCTCTAAGCTCCCCTTTGATGCTCCCCAGTAGCTCCAGAGAGTACCTACCACCCCTCAAGCCATTAAAGTGGATCAGTGCCTGCAGCATTTTGTCCTTGATCTTATCTGCATGCACAAATAAACTGTCACCATTTTTTTCGATACGTACCCTGTCTCCGTCTTTGCTGGCAGAAAAGCGTGTATTTTTCCCTCTGATACTAAAGTTGAAATGGTCTGTAAGCAGTACATATTTATCATACCTTATCATACTGTTGCTCCCCTTCGCCCCAAGCTTATTGAGTGATTTCCTCTGTTTTTCGCCATAGAGTGCCATCATCTTTTTGACATCAATATTGATATTTTTAATGCCTATCGAGGATTGCTTACTGTCATAAACAAGGTTTCCGTTGAGCACACTGAGTTTCAATCTCTCTTTTTGGTATGTGCCCACAAAAGGTATCTGTGAAAGATATCCTCCCTTTTGATACAGGTAACTGTGTTTCCATGTTGCCTCACCAGAAAAGTCATACCTTCGATAGTCCTTGGTACGCAGCGTGAACTTGCCGCTGCTCAATTGCAGCGGCAGATGCTTGACAAAGGGAAGGAGCGGTCTGATATCGGTGTTGGTGATCTTGATCCCGCCATCTTTAAGCGTGTTGATCCTGATACGATAGCTGGGCAGATCAAGCTGTACTTGTTCTCCATACGAGAGGAGCAACGGTACCTTTTTTTTGTTGCCAATGACGATAGAGGTCTCTTTTTTGTTTCCCATCTGCAAGTGATTGATATCCACTTTGAATTTTGCCTTCTTGGTATCAAGATTCATAAAGCCGTTCAGCACAGCATCAAACCAGCTGTCATAGAGCGACACATGCCACAATGCCACACGATTGCGCGTAAAGGTAATTTCTCCGCCCTTGAAGTGCAGCGGTGCACCGCCAAGCAGGAGCATAGAACCCCTGGAGACAAATACCCTTCCTTCCACTTTGGTCTCTTCTGTACCCAGATCAACATCCAGTTTTACCTCCGCACGAAGCGTGCCTTTTTTTTGCTCAAGCGGTATCTGCACATCGTAGGCTGCCAGAATTTTTTTCATCTCTTTGTCATAGGGAGAGTGAAACTTCAGTTTTAGCAAGAGGCGTGAATGTCCCTTTCCTGTCAAATTGAGCAGTGCTGCCTGGGAGCCTGATATACCTTTCCGATGATAATAGGGATCCTTGAGATCAAAGTCCAGGCGGTCATCGTGGAATCGTACGTTCACCTCTTTGGCTACTACGGGTCTCAATTTTGTATCAAATTTGATCGTGACATCTTGCAGCAACGCCTCTCCTCGCATTGCAGGAACATCCAGCCTCAACCCCTCTTTTCCAATACTGCCCATACCTTTGAGCGAAAGCAGACGGTAATGCTTGGCACGCACTTTCTTGTCCATCCAGACCCTGGTCTCTTCCGGGATCTCAAGCATATCCAGCAGGGGACTGATACTGCCCGTCTCCTGACTTTTCAACAAAAAGGTGACTTTTTTATCCTGTATCTCTGCGCGTAGCGTACCGGCAAGATTTGGCAAAGCATATCTCCCTTTGAAAGTGATCCTTTCATCACTATATCCATAGGTCATCTCTCCCTGCAGCGTCACATCCTGTTTTTTGAGATGGATCAGAGGAAGTGTTGCCACCATGCCTCCCTTTTGTGGTGTGATCATCCCTGCTATCTCATAGCTGTTACTGTCGATATAGATCGTCTCGTCCGCGTAGATGACCTTATAGGTATCGTTGGTGAAATGGACGCTATTGAGTTCGATATATTCAAAGAGAGTCAGGACTCTTTTGAGCGTCCTAAGTTGTGCATCAATGCGCTTCATCCCCTCTTGTTTTTTCTCTTTAGGGATCTCCAGTTTTTCGATCTTGAGCGTTAGTTTGTTATCCAGTTTCAGGTATAATCCCTGCATCTTGTATTGACCGATTTTCAGAGAGTGTACCGTGATGCCCTCTTGGAGAAAATAGAGCAATACAATGGCAAGCAATGGAAGGAGAAGTAGCGTGTTGCGTATCATAGGATGGATGGCGAATATAGCTCTTTTTGCACTCATAGGACTTCTCTTTTATCTCTCTATTCCAGTCGAAGGGGAGAAAAACATCCACCTCAAGCCTGCCTCAATCTCCGGCATTATAACACAGCTATCTCAAAAAGGATATGATGTCGGCATCATCGACAAATACCTCATGGTGGCAATCGGAAAACCGCAACACGGATGGATCTATCTGGGTAAAAAAAAGATGCATCGCCTGGACTTTCTCCTGCGCCTCACCTCTGCTCGGAGTAGTTTCCATAAGGTCACTCTTCTGCCCGGAGAAACGACCGTTATTTTTCTTCGAGGGCTCTCCAAAACACTTAATCTCAATGAGACAAAGCTCATGCAGCAGTACCGCAAACAGAGCCTCTTCAGGGAGGCAGGTATCCTGGCAGAAAGCTATCATATCCCCAGCACTCTCCAAGAAAAAGGGGTCATTCGCTCTCTCCTCAAATACAGTACCAGGGCATACAAAAAACTCTCTATCCAGATGACAGACCAGTGGGATTCCGAAGGATTCAATCGCCTCCTCACTGTTGCCTCCATTATCCAAAAGGAAGCGGCCAACAAACAGGAGATGCCGCTTGTCGCTTCTGTCATCTACAATCGGCTTCAGAAAAATATGCGCCTGCAGATGGATGGCACACTCAATTACGGCGAGTATTCTCATATCAAAGTCACGCCCAAACGCATCAAAGGCGACACCAGCACCTACAATACCTACAGACATCGGGGTCTGCCGAAGTATCCCGTCTGTGCCGTCTCTGTCGCTGCCATCAAAGCTGCTGCCAGGCCTGCACCCACCAAATATCTCTATTTTATGAGAAACAGCAAAGGCACACATGACTTTGCCAAAGATTATAAAACCCATTTGAAAAATATCAAAAAGAAGAGAAAAAAGGGCTAACGCAGTAGCCTGGCATAGGCATCCAGATCAAACAGCAGCAGTGTCTCACTCTCTAATCCCAGCAGCTCATTGGAAAATCCATTTTTAGAGAAGAGTGCATAGCTGTCCGCCTTGATGCCTGACTTCATGGCCTTGTCCTTCAGTTTTGTCAACTCCTTTTTGGTGACAGAACGGGAGGTGTACTTACACTCTCCCAGAAGTATTTTTCCTTTTTGCGTGACAGAAAGCAGATCAAATTCGCTATGATGGTCCCAGAAACTCCCTTGGCTCACGATAGGGTCTTTTGTCCTAAAGCAGTCTGCCAGAAGCAGATTGGAGAGCTGTTCAAACAGGAGGGAGTAGGCGCTTTCTCGATGTTGCGCAAAGTTTTCCGTAAAAGCATACCCCTGTTTGTTCAGCAGTGCCTCCCTGTAAGGTGCCACAAACCCAAACCAAAAACGGTAAAAAGGCTTGACAAAACGTACTTTGGGTTCGATACGATAAGCTCTCAGATGTTTTTTGAGGAGGTGCTTGGGATGCACCCTCAGCGGTGCCTGTCTAGAGTCCTCAAACAGCACAATATCCAGTGTTATCAGCTCCTCTATGATCTTTCTGCCTGCCTCCTCTCCGATACGGGCACGGCGAAAGATATTAGAGAGCCTTCCATCTCCTCTGGCGATAGCCATAAGCATCTCCCGATAAGGTGTACGCAGCAGATATCCCGGCGAGATCAGCGATGCTGTCTCAGAAAAATGTTGCACAAAATGGATCTCGGCAGAGAGTGTTATCTCCTCGAAAAGATCTAGATCGATCTGCCTGTGTATGCCACCATAGAGTGCGAAATAGGCAATGGCCTGCTCCATCTGCATAAACGGAAAGCAGCGATAAAAATCTTGAAACTGTTTTAGGATAGGGGACGCTCCGCTCATCATGTAGCGTTATGGTAGCAACATATGTTTTATGCAAAAGAGAGGGTGGTACCATACCGCCCCAAGGCGATACGGAGGAGGAAGGATTACTTCAGTCCGTTGATATAGGTAGCGACTGCTTTGATATCATCAGCAGAGTAAGAAGCTACTTGACCCTTCATTACGCCACCCATACCATGCTTGTTGGTAGTGCCGGCCTTGTAGCCCTCAAGATCCTTGACCAGTGCATCTACTGCCATACCGGCGATTGGATCAGACTTGCCAAGAGCTTTAGTTTTACCATCTTTACCGTGGCATCCTGCACACTTAGCATAAAGTGCTGCACCATCAGCCATCAAAAGTGAAGTTGTTCCTGCAAATAACATTGCGAGTGCGATTTTTTTCATATCATTCTCCTTGTGTTTTGTATTTAATACAGATGAATTATAGCATTCTAAAGTGAATTTATTGTGAAATTTGCAAAATTTGTCTTTGTTTTTTCATCACTGTGCATGATATCATCACTCTACTTGTTATATCAAACTACAAATTTTTAATTTGAGCTGCAACAGCCCTATCAACCGTGGAGTTAAATTTGGCAGTTTTTCGTGAGATTTTTTTGGGTTAATAGTTGGTGTATTTAATGGGTGGAGCAATAAGGTAGCGACTGAGCCCTCTTCTTTTACTTTTTACTATTTAACAACTACAACGCTAGCTTTTCAGAAATCTCAATATCATGTTTAATCAAAGCATTTACTATACCATTAAGAGACACTTCATTTCCTGCTTCTTTTAACTTTTTCATAAGTACGGTCCTGATGTCAGCATCGAGATATACAGGTATTTCTAATGCCTCAATGGGTCTATAAAACTTACCTTGTTCTGCATTTGTAAAATCGTACTCTTCTTTCATTTTGGACACCTTTCTTTATAGACTTTCTCTTCTTTCCTGGTTGCTTTTCTCGCTGAGATAATTCTAACAAACTCTTTACCATTATCATCTCTAAAGGTATGGACTATCAAAAGAATAGTTTCATTGAGCGACTTACCCAACAATACCCATCTCTCTTCATCTTCTGAATGAAGCTCATCATAGCTATTTAATGCAAATGGGTCTGCAAATACATAAGATGCTTGCTCAAAAGAGACACCATGCTTTTTGATATTGCTTGCTTCTTTTTTCCTATCCCATGTAAACTTCATGATTTATTGTATCTAACTAGTGTAAATATCTCAAATAGCGCACAGAAGTTATCATTATCGCCTCTATTCCCTCAACTGTAGAAGTATAACAAAAAGTGTATTTTCAACGCCTGCCCTCAAGTGATTGCTATTTTATTTTCGTATGCTTGTAAAAATTGTTTGTTAACCATTACCATCCTCCGATGCACAATCAGATAAAGCAAAAAAGTTCATTGACATGTTCACAAAACCATTGTTGCCTATCTATCATGGCAGTATCTGTCCATTCCTTACTATAGACACTTTTATCATAGGCATTTACAATCTCTTGTGTCATTAAAAATGATGTAATCTTTGTGTTTTTATTATCATATTTTCCTTTACCGCGATATACACTTATTTTTTCTTTAAAAGGGTTATTACTAGCTTCTATATTTTTCTTTCCGCTAAGCAAAGTTAAGTTTCCAGAACTATTCATCCACTTTCTTGCTGTAGCTTCATTTATATGTGACCATTCATCAAACCTATCATATTTCTTGGGGAGAATATGTTCCAAATGCAAATCTTTACTAAGTTCAATAAAGGACAATTTACTATCATCAGTTAATCCATATTCAATCAATAACAACAAGGGTTTACTCCATGCAGTATTGTAAATATCTTCAGACTTTAAAGCTGCATATGCCTGAGCAACTATATTGTCTTTTAGAAGTTTTTTTTCTATTTGTTCTTCAATGTAGTTAATTGACCTATTTTCCTTAACCCATCCAATTATATTGAATGAAAGTTGTTTTACTTTTGTAAGTGTTTTTCCTGCTATCCAATAAAGATAATAAAACCTTTTGAGCAATACAACTAGCTGGCTATATTCTTTATATTTAGTATGTAGTCCAGCCATAAGTATAGCTTTCCAGTATATACTCCAACGAAGATACCAAAACGCATAAATGTTCTTATCTTCATTATCAAAAATTTGATTTTTATAGAGTTGCACAAATCCTATAAAGTCCTGAATCACTTCATTTGCATCTTTATCTTTAAATTGCTCTTGTAGTTCATCGGACAAAGATTTTTTAGGGTTTTGTGCCAAAATATAATACTCATAAACGATAAACATATTATTCATATTCAAATCAGTATCAATCAAATAATTTTCCGCTTTTCTCCACTGGGTTATAAACTGATCTTCTTCGTCTTTTTTGCTACCGTCATTATCAGAATTTTTATATTTTTCTTCAATTCTTAGATAGTGTCCTTAAATGTTCGCAATTTCCAAACTCCTTCCAATATTAGGCTGCATTTTGCAGCAACTCTTCACGCTTAATCATCACAAGTTCCAGCTTTTGTGGTT
>CAMZLC010000122.1 GCA_947311605.1 uncultured Sulfurovum sp. | reverse complement strand
TAAAAATATTGGGATGATCAAAGAGGCGAATGTTGCTATTGATGGTCTGACTGTGATTGCTGGGGAGAATGATACCGGGAAGAGTACGGTTGGGAAAATGCTTTTTTCTATTATTAAATCCGATAATATAGCACAGACACAAAAAGCAAATAAGCAAAATGCAAAGAGAATTTTAGCAACTAGATTGAATCTTGTTTTTGATGGAAACATTTCGTATAATGGTGAGGCGATTCTGAAAAGTACCAAAAATGAAATAATAACAAAAATTATAATTCAAGATAAAAATTCTATCAGTGAATATATCAGTAATAATCAAAACAAGGAACGTTTTTTTGATGTCACCTTTGTACAATCTCCAATTGTATTTGATATGATAGAGTTTTTCAATAGTGTTTCGAGAATGAGAGATAGAGGAAAATTTGAATTAGGTTTAGATTTTGATGTTTCATATCCCTATATGATGTGGGACTTATATGATAAATTATCTCGAGAAAATCCATATCCTCATGCTCGACGTCAGCAAGAAATTAAAAATAAGATAACAAAAATTATTACAGGGAATTTAGAATTTGATAGCTCAAAATTTTATTATAATAAAATTATCGATAATAGTGCTATAAGAATTGAAATGGAAAATACTGCAACAGGTATTAAAAGTTTTGGCATAATCCAAATTCTGAATGATAATAAATTTTTTCTTAAAAAGAATTTATTGATTTTGGATGAACCAGAAGTGCATTTGCATCCAAAGTGGCAATTGAAAATGGCAGAATTGATTATTATGTTAGTGAAAAATGGATTTAAAATTGTTGTAAATTCGCATAGCCCTTATATGATAGAAGCACTACAGCGTTATAGTGAATTAGCAGACGTAAAGTCAGACTTTTATTTGGCAGAAGATGGGTATATAAAGAAAGAAAATGATAGTAACTCAAAAACATTGGCTAAGATTTTCGAAAAACTCTCTGAACCATTTGATGTATTTGATGAAATAGATAGCCACAGTATGGAGCAATTGATTAATGGCTGATATTGAATCTATTTTTAAATCTAAATTTTCTTCTTATCTAAGTACGTTGAAAAATACGAGTTTAGACGATAATGATAAAAATAAAGAAAATGAATATTTATGTCAGAATGAAACCCAAAGAGTTTTTAATTTTGATAAAATTATTAAAGATAAATATCCGCTTAAGCAACCATCTTCATTTGATGCCTTATTGATTCAGGCTAACAATATTTATTGTATTGAATTTAAGAATAGTAAATATTCAGATATTAAAAATAAAGAAATTCAAAAAAAATTAACAAATAGTAAAGATGTACTTAAAGATATTTTGATGAATAGTAATATACTTAAAAGAAATTATACGTTTATTTATTGTGTAATTTTTAAGAACCATCCTCCTAAATGGAGAAGAGGAATAACTAAGAATATTATTCAATTTGATTTAGAAGAATATGTGGGTCAATTTTTTGATAAAATTTATACCAATGATGTCCAATTTTTCACCAATGAATACAAAAAACATTTTCAAAAGGAACTAATATGCTAACATTTAGCGATATGCTACTCAAACTACAACAATTCTGGGCAGAGCAGGGCTGTAACATTGTGCAGCCTTATGATATCCCATCTGGTGCAGGGACATTTCACCCAGCGACACTGCTAAGAAGCTTAGATTCTAAGCCTTGGTCGGCTGCCTATGTGGCACCTAGCCGTCGTCCGACTGATGGGCGTTATGGGGAGAATCCTAACCGTTTGGGTGCGTATTATCAGTTTCAGGCACTGATTAAGCCCAGTCCTGACAATATTCAAGAGCTTTACTTGAAATCGCTTGAGTATTTGGGACTTAACCTGCAAGAGCATGATATACGCTTCGTAGAAGACAACTGGGAATCACCGACCTTAGGAGCCTGGGGGCTTGGCTGGGAGGTCTGGCTGGATGGGATGGAGGTGACACAGTTTACCTACTTCCAGCAGGTAGGAGGCATCGCCTGTGACCCTGTGGCTGTGGAGATTACCTATGGTACAGAGAGACTTGCGATGTACTTGCAAGGAGTAGACTCTGTCTATGACCTTATATGGAATAAGATGGGCGATACCGTAACGACCTATGGTGATGTACACAAAGAGACAGAGTATGAGTTTTCCAAGTACCACTTTGAAGTGGCCAATGTAGAAAATTTGTTCCAACACTTTGACGATGCATCGAATGAGTGTAAAGCCTGTCTGGAGGCTGGATTGCCCCTGCCTGCCTATGACCAGTGCATGGTCGCTTCACACGCCTTCAATGTGCTTGATGCACGCAAGGCGATCTCTCAGGCACAGCGTCAGAACTATATATTGAAAGTGCGTGAGCTTTCTATAGGGTGTGCAGAGCTTTATAAGGCACAGGAACAAGAGAGGAACGAAAGGGTGCGGGGATAGCTCTTATCCTTTCGCGTCCCAAAGAGGCTTCAATATCTCTTCTAAGGCATCGAGTCTGACCATATTGCTTCCGTCACTCAGTGCATGTTCCGGGTCGGGATGCACTTCGAAGAAGAAACCATCCACTCCGACCGCTGCTGCTGCTTTGGCAATATAGGGTGCATAGTGGGGATTGCCTCCGCTGGTAGCCCCACCTCCGGGTCTCTGCGTGGCATGGGTGACATCCATGACTACCGGGTAGCCAAAACGCTTCATGTCGACGATCTGTGTCATATCCACCACCAGTCTTCCCAGCCCAAGCAGAGTGCCTCTTTCGGTCAGCATGATCTTGTCGTTGCCTGCCTCTTTGACCTTCTGTGCAGGATAGAACATATCTTTGCCATCGAGAAACTGGGCTTTTTTGATATTGACGATTTTGCCTGTGTGGGCAGCGGCAACAAGCAGGTCTGTCTGGCGACACAAAAAGGCCGGGATCTGAAGGATATCGGCTACCTCAGCGACTGAAGCAGCCTGATGTGATTCATGAATATCTGTGACGATGGGCAGGGCAAGTTCTGTTTTGACCTTCTCTAAAATACGCAATCCCTCCTCTAGTCCTGGTCCCCTAAAAGAGTCGAGAGAGGTTCGGTTAGCCTTGTCAAAGGAGGACTTAAACACACAGGGTATCTGCAGCGTTTCGCTGATTCGTTTGACCTCTTCAGCTACTTGCATGACAAGCATCTCACTCTCTATGGCACAGGGGCCTGCGAGGAGAAATCTCTGCTGCGTCAGTGTCTGGTAAAGCGTATCGTTGTGCTTCATTATCGTTCCTTTTGTTGCTGTTTTTTGGCGAGGAGAAGGCGCGCTTTTTCTAGATCTTCTACGGTGTCTACCCCTATAGGCTCATAGGCTGTCTCTAGCATTTTGATCGTATAGTCATTTTCCAATGCTCTGAGCTGTTCCAGCTTTTCTGCTTTTTCAAGAGAGGAGGGGGGCAGGGAGGCAAACTGCTTCAAAAATGTTTTTGTGTAGCCGTAGATGCCGATGTGTTTGAAAAAGCAGAGCGCTTCCGGGATAGTGTTGCTTGGATCGGAGGAGGGATTTTGCGCTTCTCTGTGGTGGGGAATGGCGGCACGAGAGAAGTAGAGTGCATGGTTGTGGCTGTTGACTACCACCTTGACCGTGTGAGGAGACGCAAGTTCGTCAAAGTATCTGATTCGGTGCATAGCACTGCACATCTCAGCCTTGCTTTCCCTAAGCATCGATGCCAACTTGCCGATCAGCCTGGGATCGATCAGTGGCTCATCCCCCTGAATGTTGATGACACCATCACAGTCGATTGTCTCCACAGCTTCTGCGAGACGATCCGTGCCGGACTGATGGCTGTCACTGGTCATGAGGATATGTGTGGTAAAGTCAGCACAGACATTTTTGACCTCCTCTGAGTCGGTAGCGATGTAGACTGCATCGATCCCAGGAGCCTGCAGGGCAGCCTCATAGGCATAGCGCACCATGGGCCAGCCACAAAGATCGAGAATCACCTTGCGAGGCAGTCTGGTGGCGTGCAGTCTGGCGGGGATGACTACGACGATTTTCATGCTATTTTCCCCGTATCGAAGAGCTGCACGATGCCGACAAGTGCGCCGGAGGTATCGACAACCAGAAGCTCTTTGATCTTTTCGGAGATCATGAGCGCCTCCGCCTCTGTCGCCATCATCTTTTGGGGTACAATCTTGGGCTGGTGTGTCATCATCTCTGAAGCAGTGAGCCCAAATCTACTTTTGTCTGTTCGATTCAGTGATCTGCGCAAGTCACCGTCGGTAATGATGCCGAGAATCTCCTCTTGCTTCTTGACGATACATAACCCGAGCTTGCCACGGGTCATAGTCTGTATCACCTCAGCAAAATCACTGTGGGACGAGACGATGGGGAGATGGTCGCTGCGCATGATATCTTTGACGCTGGTGAGTAGCTTTCGCCCCAAACTTCCGCCGGGATGAAAGCGGGCGAAATCATCAGGCCGAAAGCCTTTCTCTTCCATGAGTACGACGGCCAGTGCATCACCCATGACCAGTGTGGCAGTGGTAGAGGAGGTGGGTGCCAACTGAAGGGGGCAGGCCTCCTTCTTAACATGAATATCCAAGACGATGTCTGCTACCTTTGCCAAAGTAGAATGGGACTCTCCCGTCATGGCGATCAATGTGAGACCACGATGTTTGAGTGCGGGGATAAGCCTCAATATCTCTTCGCTTTCACCCGAATAGGAGATCAGCAACAGGATATCCTCTGCGGTTAGCATGCCTAGGTCGCCATGCGATGCTTCTGCGGGGTGCATGAAAAAGCTTGGCGTACCTGTACTTGCAAGTGTTGCAGCTATTTTGGATCCGATATGTCCCGATTTTCCCATGCCAGAGACCACGACCCTCCCCTTTGAGCGGAGTAGTTTTTCAATGCATGCTGTGAAATTCTCATCAAGTCTGTCAGCAAGACACTGAATCATCTCTGATTCTATTCTGATCACTTGTTTTGCTTTTTCTATTACATTTGCCAAGGCCACCCTTTTATAACATTTGTGATAATTATACAGAAAATTGCTTAGTGTGGCAGCAGAGGAAAATGCTGAAACTCTAATGCTTTTCGTGTTATACTAGGTCAAAAAAGAGTCACATGAAATTACAAGAGATATACGATCACTTGGACAAAATAAGCCCCTTTGAACTTCAGGAAAAATGGGATAACTCAGGACTGATTATCGGGGAGATGGGTCGAGAGGTAACCGATATCGTCCTTTCGCTGGATATAGATATGGAGATAGTGGAGGAGACAAAAGAGGGGACACTCTTTGTGGTGCATCATCCACTGATCTTCTCTGGATTGACAGCGCTGGACTTTGCCAGGTATCCTGCCAATCTGCTGGAGAAGATGGTGCGCAAGAGACAATCCTGTATCGCCATGCATACCAACTTTGACAAAACCCACCTCAATAAGTATGTATTTGAAAAGATATTGGGCTTCACACTGGAAAAACAGGAGACCTTTGTCTGTACAGCCAAAGGAAGGTGGAAGTATCAAGAATTGCTGGAGTTGCTTCGGCAAAAACTTGCGCTGCCTACGCTCAAAGTGATAGGAAAAAAAGAGCTGATATGCTCCATTGCATTGACGACAGGATCGGGCGCTTCGCTGATCGACGAGGTAGAGGCTGACTGTTTTTTGACAGGGGACATCAAGTACCATGATGCCATGAAGGCACTGTCCGAAAATCTCATGATGGTGGATATCGGACATTACGAGAGCGAATCCTTTTTCGCAGAGATTTTGGCAGAGGAGTTGAAGATTTTAGGGATTTTAGCTATAATCATGAAATCAAAAAATCCATTTATGATGGAACAAGTATCCCAGTAAATAATTTACCACCCAAAGGAAAAAGTATTGAACAAGCACCTGAAAGGGCTAGTAGAGCTCTCAAAGATAGATAAAAGCGTAGATGGATTTACGCCGCAGATAGAGGCCGTGCAGAAAAAGATCGCCAAAGAGCAACGTAAAGTAGATGAGGTGAGCGAAAAAGTAGAGACGCTAAAAAGCCACATAGCTGACAATCAGGGCAAGATAAAGAGCTACGAAGAGCAGATCACTACACTGGACGAGCAGCTGAAATCTATCCAGAAAAAAAACAAGGCTGTCACCAATGAAAAAGAGATGAAGGCACTCTCTCTGGAAGAGGAGCTTGCCAAAGAAAAGCTGACATTCGCCAATGAAGAGATCGAGAGACTGGGCAAAATAAATGGCACCAAAGGGGAAGAGGCAGCAGAGCTGGAAGCTACACTTTCGGAGTTGAGCACCACTGTGGCAGCGACGAACAAAGAGGCACAAAAAGAGCTGACCGAGATAGAGAAGAAAAAAGAGGGTCTTTACAAGGAGCGGATTGCGAAAGTCTCTGGGATAGACCAAAAGATCTTGGCATTTTATGAAAAAGTGAGAAACTGGGCAGGCAATACAGCCGTAGTAGCAGCCAAAAAACAGGCATGCTATGGCTGCTATATGAAAATCAATGACAAGGCATACTCAGAGGTCATCCGTGGTGAAGAGATTGCGACCTGCCCACATTGCGGTAGGATATTGTAT
>CAMZLC010000121.1 GCA_947311605.1 uncultured Sulfurovum sp. | reverse complement strand
TATTTTTCATTACTAAAGAGGGCTCAATCATCTGAAGAGCCTTAGTAATAGGCATTATTAATTGAACTAATTCTTTATTGTTATCTGGTTTAAAAAATGTTCTAAAATCATCTATTGTCGTGGATAAAAATTCAACATATTCTTCTATCATATTTAGTTTGTTTTTCACTACTAGTAAAAATTTATCTCTATCGTCTTTTTTATCTAAATTGTATTTTTCACTAAAAATAGCAATTTTTATATTTATAATAGCACTATTTATTGTACTTAGTGGCTGTCTCCATTGATGAGCAATCATACTCATTATTTCACCCATTTGAGCTAGTCTAGACTGCTCCATAATCTTTTTTTCTTTTTTAATATTTTTTTCAATAGTTTCTATCATGGTATTAAAATTTTGAGCTAGTTTACCTATTTCGTCGTTTGATTTTATTTTTACTCTCTTAGAGTAATCACCTTTTGTTGCACTGTTTGCCATCTGTGAAAGAGTTAGAATTGGTTGAAGTAGTTTTTTGAAAAATATAAAACTTATTATAATAGCAACAAATAGACTTATAAGTCCCAATGTTGCAACTATTCTTTGCAGTTTATGGGCCATTATCTCAAGTTCTTTTGTATATGTAGTTGTAGCTATATGCCATTTTAATTTAGGGATATAAGTAATCCATACTATTTTTTCATAATTAAAGTTATCTTTATCATTTGCTCTATTCCATTTATATTTTAATTCTCCATTAAATTTTTTAGCTTTTAAAAAAGTATTATAAAGGGACTGGTTAGTATCTTTATTTTTAATGTTTTTTAAATCTATTCCTTTTAAAATATCTTTTTGTGACATGATAATTTTTCCATAATTATTAAAAATAAATGTTGTACCCAATTTACCAGAGGACGAATGTTTTAGGAGTTTATCTATCTCATCTATAAGATTTTTTTCTTTTTTTGATATGTATATATCAATATGATTATCTAAAGTTATGTTTTTAATAAGTTTTTTCTTTAAATCAAGCATTTCTTTTTTATAATCATTGATATCTTGATATCTCATTTTAGATATCAGTGCAATGCTATTATGCATATCTTTAATATTTGCTTTTTTTAGATTTGTTACCGTTTCATTTATCTTTGGAAAAGCATGAATTAATATGGCCCCAATATAGCCTGCTATCAAAATACTCATAAGAAACATAGTTTTATGAATAATTTTGGATTTTAGTATTTTTATTTTCATTATGCTTAGAAGGTTAATCTATATCCAAGACCATAAGTGTTTTCTATAGTTAACTCAGGTATTTTTTTTCTTAATCTAGATATAATAGATTTCAATGTCTCTGTAGATGCTAAGTGTTGATTATCACCCCAAATAAAAGTAAAAATTTCTTCAATTGTAGTAATTTTGTATTTATTTTTTATAAAAAGTTCCATTAAAATAGTTTCATTTTTAGTTAAAGAGATAATATTGTTATTTTTTAGTAAGTTTGATTCTTTTTTATTCCAAGTATAGTTTTTATTTAATGTAACTGATATTGTCTCAAGTTCATTTTTTTTGTTTTGTTGGAGAATTATTTTTTGTGATGTTTTGAATAATATATTTAATATTGTTTCATAGTTATATGGTTTTATTAGAAATTGCTCTATTCCAATATTAACAAGTTCAATAAGATATTCTGGTTCACTATGTGCTGATATGACTATAATTGCTTGGTTTGGATTTATTTTGTATATCTCTTTTGTTAGTTCTATACCATCCATTTTAGGCATACTAATATCTGTTACTACTATATCATAGCATTTATTATTTTGGGTATAAAAACTATTATATTTTTTTAGGGCATCTTTCCCATTTAGTGATATATCAACTATTGAAAATAGATTTTCAAATATCTCATTAGTTTCTAAGATTAAAGAAGTATCATCTTCAACATATAATATACTTAAATTTTTAGTTAAGTGAAATACTTTTTCATACTGAATCATTTTTAACCACACTTGAATTTTATGTGTTAATTTATCTTAAAAAAAAGGAAAAGTCAATTAAATATTTAGTCCTTCATTTTAATTATGGGGGTCAGGCGTTGAAAATACACCACTTTTTTTCCTCGTTCACACTGTTGTTGCACGTGGGAATGCATACCCCAACCTAAACTACCAAAAATGCTCCACCTCTAAGCATAAATAGCAGGCAACCAAACCAACCTATGCTATAATACAAACAAAAACAGAGGATGCTACCCAAACAGCCTGGCAAAATCTACACTTGTCCTGCACCCATCTAGCTCAAAATCATAGCTGTTGTTTTTTGTAGCCTTTTTTTGCAAAACAAATTTACCATCTATTTGCTTGAAAATATCACTTATTTCACTCTCAGGCTCTATGATGATATAGTATGCTACACCCTCCCTCTCATAGAGGTCAAACTTGCTTGTGACATCTTTGAGTGCAGTGGCTTTGGATAGTACCTCTACGACAATGGGGGGTGTGTTTGAGAAGTATTGCTTCTCTGTCTCCTCGCAAAACAGAGCTACATCCGGCTGCACTACCGTATCGTCATTGACTCTCCAATCTATCGGAGAGATATAGACTTCGCAGTTTTGGTCATCGCACTCCAGATGTGCATCCAACTCTTTACCTATCTTAAATACTATCTTTTGATGCTTGGGATAGGGTGCTGGAGACATCGCATAAGCTACTCCATCGATCAGCTCCCAATCTCCCTCCCAAGTAAGATAATCATCATAGGTATAATATGGCAAATGATCATAAGCAATAGCTGGTGGCATATAGACTCCTTGGGCTTCTTTGCTACTTATTATATCACAAAATCAAAACAGGGTATAAAACCACTTCAAAATATCACAACTTCCACCTCATCGCCCTCTCTGACCTCTCCCACCCCTTCACCGAATATTGCCACCGCATCACTCTCCATCAGTGGCGTGAGCATACCTGAGCCTATCTTGTTGTCTCTAGTGACATGGAAGATAGCGCCCTCTATCCTGCCGAGTACGAGATTGGTGCGGGTGGGTTTGAGGCGGAGAGACTGGGCGATCTGGGTTTTGATCTTCGGGTGTGCTGACACAGCAGTACCCTGCAGTTTGCGTAGGACAGGAATGCAGAGCAGCAGTATATTGAGCAGTGCCGTCATAGGGTTGCCCGGCATCGCCATCACGAATGTATCTCCCAGGCTTCCCATCATCGTGGGGCGACCCGGCTTGACATTGATGCCATGGAAGAATACCTCTAGTCCATTGGCCACAAATGCTTCCTCCAAAAAGTCTGCATCACCCATACTGATACCGCCTGTGGTGATGATGACATCATAGCTTTTCAATCTATCTATTGCATCAATCGTCTCCGCTAGATGATCGCTCAACGAGCCTTCATAAGTGGCGCTAAATCCATAGTGCGACAGCAATGCCGTAATCCCAAAGGCATTGGCATTGTATATCTCATCCTCGTCCGCCTCCTCCCAGGGCTCTCGGATCTCATCCCCTGTGGAGAGCACCGCAATCTTGAGCGGTACGAAGACCTCTACCTCCACGATACCCTGAGCCGACAACATAGCAATACGAGAAAAATCCAGCATCTCGCCTCTGCGCATCAGCACAGATCCTCGCTCCTTCTCCTCTCCTCTTTTTCTCAAGGCGTTGCCCTTTTGGATAGCCTCCGGCACCGTGACACTGTCATCATTGACATCGGTACAGTCCTCTATGGGTACTATGGTGTCCACATCCGGGGGCACTTTGGCACCGGTCATGATCTTATAGCACGCATGCTCTTTTAGGATAGGTGCAGGCTTGTCCCCCGCCAATATCGTGGTGGCGATACTGAGTGTTTTTCCTGCATCCTCGTATCTAAAGGCAAATCCGTCCATCGCAGCATTATCAAAAGAGGGAAGATTTTTACGACACTTCACATCCGATGCGAGTATCCTGCCCTCTGCGGACTGCATCGGTATACACTCTGTATTCGCCGTGGGTATTGCACCATTCAATGCCCTAGACAATGCCTGGTCGAACCTATATAATTCTAGTGTTTTCAAAAAAATCCCCTCTTGTGCTTTGGGTAAATTGTATCTAATTTTCCCAAATAGTACGTTATTTCAACAGCTGAAACTATTTTGCTATTTATATGCTACAATTTTATAGTATAATGTTGCTATGTTATTTCATTCAAAAAAAGGAGAAGAGATGTCAGACAAAATCTATCGCGTCAATATGAAGGAGTTGAACTATAGGATCGAGGATGTACCCGAAGAGTGGATGGGTCTAGGAGGCAGAGGGCTGACCTCTACCGTCATAGCCGCAGAAGTGGATCCGGAGTGTCACCCTCTGGGACCAAATAACAAGATGGTCTTTGCCCCCGGACTCCTCTCTGGTACCATTGCTGCCAACTCGGGGAGAAACTCACTGGGTATCAAAAGCCCCCTGACCGGCGGTATCAAGGAGAGTAATGTCGGAGGAACGATCGCCGGCATCATGGCCAAACTTGGCGTCAAAGCACTGATCATCGAAGATATTCCGGAGGATGATTCCACCTTTTACCATATTCATGTCACCAAAGAGCATGTGACGATCGAGCCCTGCCCTGAGCTGGTAGGCAAAGAGAATTTCGAGGTACTGGATGCCATGCTGGAGCGCTACGACAAAAAAGTAGCGGTCATGACCATCGGTACGCCGGGTGAACAGCGTATGATGATCTCCAATATCTCCGTCAAGGACCCCAAAGGCAAACTCAGAAGCCATGGTCGTGGTGCCACGGGTGCTGTCATGGGATCGAAAAAAATCAAAGTGATTACGGTCGATGCGGAAAAATACAAAGAAACCCATCTGGCTGATCCTGAGAAGTTCAAATCTGCCAACAAAGTCTTCACCAAGGCACTGCAGGAGAACCCCATCAGTGGCGAAGGTCTGCCGGCATTTGGCACCAATGTACTGGTCAACATCATCAACGAAGCCGGTGGCCTTCCTGCTCGGAACTTCCGTTATGGAAATTCAGAAAATGCAGAAGCCATCTGTGGTGAAACCATGGCTGACAACATCAAAGCCAGAGGCGGCAGCACCACACACGGTTGTCATGCAGGCTGCGTGATCCAGTGCTCGCAGACTTATAACGACGAGGAGGGCAACTATCTGGCCTCCGGGTTCGAATATGAGATGATCTGGGCTTTTGGTGCCAACTTTGGCATCAGTGATCTCGATCTCATCGCCAAGATTGACAATCTCATGGACAACATCGGTGTGGATGCGATCGAAACGGGCGTGACCTTTGGTGTCGCTGCTGAGGGTGGTCTGCTGGAGTTTGAAGATGGGGAGACTGTGTATAAAATTCTCTCGGAGGATATTCCACAGGGCACACCGCTGGGCAAGATTATTGGTTCTGGTGCTGGAAATGTCGGTAAGATCCTTGGTGTAGTCAGGGTGCCGGTAGTCAAAAACCAGTCCATCCCGGCCTATGAGCCCCGCGCTATCAAAGGTCAGGGCATCACCTATGTCACGACCCCTATGGGCGCAGACCATACCGCAGGCTATGCGGTTGCGACCAATATCCTCAACTCAGGCGGCTATATCGATCCACTCAAAAAAGAGGGACAGGTGGAGCTCTCCAGAAACCTCCAGATCGCATCGGCTGCCATAGACAGCACGGGGATGTGTATCTTTGTTGCGTTCCCTGCACTAGATGACCCTGCCTGTCTGCCGGCACTGATCGACATGATCAATGCGCGCTTTGGCATCAACCTGACAGGAGAGGATGTCACCAGTCTGGGGGCACGCATCCTCAAGACAGAGCATGCCTTCAACCTCAAGGCCGGGCTCACCGCAGCAGATGATAGGATCCCCGAGTTTATGAAGTATGAGCCACTGCCACCACACAATGTGGTCTGGGACTTCACCAATGAAGAGATCGATGCATTCTGGGACTTTTAGCGATGGAAAATGCTATTGAGGTCACCGTCAAGCTTTTCGCCCAATACCGTGAAGGTCACTTCAAGGCAGAGCCCCGTGTCTATCCCAAGGGCACCACTGTGGAGGGTGTGATCATCGAGACAGGTATCCCGGTAGAGCAATTCCCCATCGGAGTGATCATGATCAACGGTAGACATATGGATGAAAGCTATGTGATCGAGCATGGAGATACCGTCTCACTCTTCCCCAAGGTGGGAGGAGGATAAACCCAAACTATGCATATCACATTCAATGCTTTCTCTTTTGCGCGCAACAAGCTCAAAGAGCAAGGTATTCCTTGCGTCAATGTCGCACGAGAGATCGATGAGGGCACGAGCGCACAAGATTTCATCGATGAACTGGAACTCAGTAAAAAATATGTAGAAGCGGTGTTTATCAACGGTACTGTCATGCCCAAGGATACCGTGCTACACGAAGGAGACCGTATCGCCTTGCTTCCTCCTGGCACACCAGGATCTTACCGGCTGATCTTAGGCATCAAAGAGATGGGAGAAAGATAAGGCCATGGAGGCAAAATCTTATCTGCGCCAATGCAGTCGTGCAGACGGTATGCTTACGCTCAAAGACCAACGCTCCACAGCAGCCAAATTTAGCCTAAGTATGCACAAAGTCGAAGCCCTTGCTCTGGAGCTGGGTATTCTTCCGCTTCGCCATCAACGCAATCAGCATACCCTATCCCTAAAACAACAAAGAAAGCTTTTTGAGAGCCATGTTGCCATCATAGGCTGTGGGGGGCTTGGCGGACATGTTGCTGAAATCCTGACGCGTATTGGCACGGGGAGACTCTCTCTCTTTGATTTTGACCATTTTGAAGAGCATAACCTCAACAGACAAAATTTCTCTACCCTGGCAAGCCTGGGCAAGAACAAGGTCACCGTCGTCAAAGAGGCACTGGAGCAGATCAATCCCTCGGTACGAATAGAGGGTTTTGTGCATCGCTTCAACCCTCTGTCTGATATGTCCATGATCAGTAATTGTACCGTCGTGATAGATGCTCTGGACAATCCCGAGATCAAAGTACAGCTCGCCAAAGCCTGCAAGACAAAGAACAAATCCTTTGTCCATGGTGCCATTGCCGGGATGCATGGGCAGTTTAGCACAAACAATACGCTTGAGAAACTCTATCCTGAGGGAGGACGCGGTGCAGAGCTGTACAGTGGCAATCCTGCCTTTACCGTCACACTGGCCGCCTCCATTCTGGCTGCAGAGACGGTCAAATCCATTCTAGGCATAGGAGAGGTACTGGAGAACAGCTTCATGGTGACAGATCTGCTACACAATGAATTCGAGACACTTCCCCTGTGAAAATCCTCAGAGAAAAATGGGATAAAAAGGCCCGCCACTACAACCGCTACACCCAAGACCCCCAGGCACTGGAGCATACCATCCTACGCAAGATCTCAGAGGCAGGCATAGACTTTAGCCAAAAACAGATCCTTGATATCGGCTGCGGCACCGGTGCCTACACCCTTCATATCGCGACCCAGGCAGCCCATATCGATGCGGTTGATATCTCTCCGGAGATGCTTCGTGTCCTTCGCAAGGATGCCGCCACTGCCAAGATCCGCAATATTACCACCCATGCCGACAGCTGGGAGTCCTACAGGCTGCCCGCTGCTCCCTACGACATCGCCATAGCCACCATGTTCCCCGCCCTCAAAACAGATGCACAGTTCCAAAAAATGCATGATGCCGCCGACACCAAACTCTTTTTGGGCTGGGGAGGCAAACGGGGTACCGAACTGATCGAAGCACTTTTCGAGGCACATGGGGGCACCTATACCCCTCCCAACTCCGCCACCCTGCTCAAACAGTGGCTGGAGGAGCAGCATCACCCCTACAGACTCATCGAACACACCGAAGAGAAGAGGCGGATCAAGCCCTTCGACCAGGCACTGGAAAACTACGCCTGGCATCTCAAAGTCCGCGGCATGGAACCCCGACAGGAGAAAATCGAAGCCATACTCTCACACTACCGCAATAACAAAGGAGAGGTCGTAGAGACCACCCTGAATTACTTCAATCTGATTCTCTGGCAGTAGCTTTAGTACAAAATGTCTCCCTATAGCTGCCTTTGCTTAGTTTGGCAAAGGCACAAAATAGCTTCGGTATGCATCATAAAGGCTCTTGTTTTTTTCTATCAAATCAGAGCTGGCACCTGCAGCAGTAGAGCCATTGCTAAGGGCAAAATCAATATTCTTCTCATATGAGGGTTCTGCATAATAATAGGATATTTCTCTAATATCCATTTCGGAACTATCACTATTTAAAAAATAAGGATCTGTGGTTACAAACCCAGGGAAATTTATGCTATCTGTACTACCTTGTGCAATATTACTTGATACAGCCCCGCTAGTATTGTCTGGAAATATATTACCCGCCGTTTGCACTACTGTTCCAGAAGGACAGGCGCTGACACTATCATTCCCACATATCATCAATACATGTTTCTCGACAGCATATGCCACGGCATCATTATATCCTTCATAGGATAGTGTCCTTAAATGTTCGCAATTTCCAAACTCCTTCCAATATTAGGCTGCATTTTGCAGCAACTCTTCACGCTTAATCATCACAAGTTCCAGCTTTTGTGGTTGAATATA
>CAMZLC010000120.1 GCA_947311605.1 uncultured Sulfurovum sp. | reverse complement strand
TCCACATAAAAAAGAAGAAAAAATGAAAAATACAAAAGAAACCAACCAGTGGAACCCAAAAGAGTACAACAGACACACAGCCTTTGTATCGCAATTGGCGTTGCCTGTGGTAGAATTATTAAACCCACAAAAGAGTGAACGCATCCTCGATGCAGGGTGTGGTGATGGCACTTTGGCGGTTGAGATAGAGAAGCATGGTGCCAAGGTAGTGGGCATCGATATGAGTGCTGAGATGATAGAAGCGTATGTAGGTTCGGTTACAGACTTACCCTATGAAAATGAATTTGATGCTGTCTTTTCTAATGCTACTTTGCATTGGGTTAAAGATGCCAAGAGTGCTGTAGAAAACATATCCAATACACTCAAACGTGGTGGGCGATTTGTTGCAGAGTTTGGTGGCGTGGGTAATATGCACCATGTGGTGGTGGCAATGCAAAAAGTGTTCAATAGTCATCCAGAATTTGGAGCGTTTCAAAACCCATGGTATTTTCCTAGTCCTAAAGAGTATCGAGCGTTATTAGAATCAGTAGGCTTTGAAGTGGCATACATAGCGTTGATACCACGCCCTACGCCGATGGATGATATAGTGCATTGGTTAGATATATTTGCCAATGGGATTACAAAACAGTTAACTAAAGAACAATTTGAGGTCTTTAAAAGTGAGTGTCGTGATATTTTAGTAGAGACAAACTATAGTGAAGAAGAGGGCTGGATGTTGGATTATGTGCGATTGAGAGTCAAGGCGATCAAAGGGTAAAATATAGGCAAGGAGAAGCAGCAGGGACAGCTTTTGGATATCAGCCTGGAAGAGACCTGCTGCTATGATCTTGGTGCTGATTGTGCATGACTGGGTAGTGGATCTATCCCCAATCCTGATCCCGCTCACCGTGGCGGTGTTTGTCTTTCTTGTAGTTGCTTTTTTGTTTGAGTTTTTGCAGGCGGTTGAGGTTGCTCATCTCTGCGGTTTTGATATCTTCGAAAGTTTTGTCATTGATCTCTTTGGTCTGGAGATGGAGCCTGTCTATATAGCTTTGGGTCTCTTGGAGATACTCGGAGTCAAGTCGGATGGATTCTAATTCTCCCAGCTTTTGCATTAGTTCATCAAACTTTCTGCTAAACTGTGTGGCAGTGGTCCCCTCCTGACGGAGCATACGAAAAAGATTTTTGCTGATCTTTTCCAGAAAAGTGATGTACTTCTGCCGCTGGTACTTTTCGATCTGTTTGGGGGTATAGCGGCTCATAGAAATTTAGGGTCTGAGGGTAATAGGTGTACCGACCTTGATCATCGACCAGAGTTTGCGCATGCCACTGTTTGTCAGCGCGATACAGCCGTCTGTCCAGTCCTTGGAAAGGGTGTAGTTGTCTCCATGTCCATCTGCATTCCAGTGTGGTTGTCCGTGGATGGTAATGAGGCTTCCTGGATTGACGCCTCTGGCTGCTGCCTTGGCACGATCAGCGGCATTGGGATAGGAGATGGTCATCGCCATATACTTGACGGAGTGGCAACGCTTGTTGAGGACGGTGTAGGTACCGAGAGGGGTTTTCTTGTCTCCTCGTTTGACCTTGGGGCCCTGGTAATCGTTGGCGCCGAGGGAGACTTTCATGCTTCCCAGGAGGGAGCCATTTTTGTACAGGTACATTTTTCTGTCGGATTTGTCGACCACCAACTTGTCTGCAAGGGTGCTGCTAAGAGGCTGTGAGCATCCAGAAGCAGGGTAGCTGCCTCCTCTGGTGCCTGATGGCTGGCTTGGGCCAAAGAGATTACATCCGGTAAGAAGCAGCGCAGCAGTGGTAGCAATCAGTAAACTTGTTTTATGCATAGGTATCATCCTCAAAAATAAATATGGGAGAGTGTAGCATAGTTACTATTAAATAGTATTAAATTGGAGTATAAAAAAATAGGGAAAGAAGGGATAAGCACAAAGCCCGGGAAAAGAGCTTCGTATGGGGTTTAGAGCGCTGCTTTTGCTGCGGCAATTGCCTCAGCGTAGTTTGGCTCTTCTGTGATTTCTGGAACCGTTTGCTTATACGCAATTTTTCCGTCTTTTCCAACAACGAAGATAACTCTAGCAGTCACACCAGCCAAAGGACCGTCTGCAAGAAGTACACCATAAGCGTTAGCGAAATCTTTGTTTCTGAAATCAGAACATACTTTGAGGTTTTCAATCCCAGCTGCTCCACACCATCTGGCTGCTGCAAAGGGAAGGTCCATAGAGACTGTGATTACTTCTACGCCGTCTAGTGACGCTGCTTCTGTGTTAAATCTTCTAGTTTCTGCATCACATACACCTGTGTCTAGTGAAGGTACTGCAATGACTAGTTGTACTTTACCTTCTCCACCAACTTGCTCGTCTTGAAGCATTGGATCACAGTTTACTACTGTGACTACTGGTGCTGTATCACCTACGTTTACTTCTGTTCCGCCTAGGTTACATACGATGTCATTTTTAAATGTTACTGTTGCCATGTTTTATCCTTAATGTTAAGTTATTGAGAGAAGTATAATAGAAATAGGATAAATTTTATCTTAATTAAAAGATTTTCATTGTATTATTTGATGTACAAATCTAAATCATAAGGAAACTGAATGAAAAGTATGACTATCAAAGACACCTATCCAGTGCAGGCACTGGTACTGAACAAAGAGGAGGCGAAGTTTGCCCATACGGATGAGATCGTCACCTATATAGAAGAGAAGATCGCTGCCCATCCTGTGGCTGCCTATATTGCCACTTTTGACCACTATGCTCACACCAAAAATATTCCTGACCACGAAATGGATGAGAAGATCATTGATGTGAAGATCGTGGTATTCTGTTTTGGCAAGGAGCTACCGGTGCCCCAGATCGCAGCGGTGAGACCTAGAAGTATCGCGATAGTCGAAGAGGCTGACAAATTCACGATCACCTTCTTGGATGCCCCCAACCCCCAAGCCCACGAAGCAATGGAAAACTGGGTGAAGGGCGTAAAGAAATCGTAAATAGTTTTACGATTTTAGCCCTGAAACCAGGGCACTCCTCTATTTCTTTACCAGGTCCAGTCTCGGATAGACAAAGACACTCTTCCTGAATACCACGATATTCTCAGGATCATCAACCGCATAGGCTTTGATCGTGATAGGCAGTGGCGTATCCTGTTTGCTGTTCTTGACCAGTACTTTGTCTGTCGCGAGAATGACTACTTTCTTTTTCTTGAATCCTGCAGAGATGGAGAAGGGTTTTGTCGGCTTGACGATCGTTACGCCGTCGAGCCCTTCTATCTCAAAGTAATACTGATGCTTTTTATTGTCAGTATTTTGAAACAGGAAGGTATAGATATTCTCTACGCTTTTGTCCTCCATGATCTTGTAGAGCCTGGTTGACTTGTTGATATTGAGGAGCATGTGCTCTTTGGTGCTGCCTGCGATAAAGAGACCTACGATGATCACGGCAATCACGCTGAGGTATGCCAAGACCTTGGGGCGCTTGAAGCTTGTGTGTCCACCGTCAAGCACCTCATGTTCACTGTTCCATTCGATCAGACTTGGTTTGCCCTGAGAGCCCATTACCACCGTACAGGCATCGATGCACTCCAGACAGTTGATACACTCCAGCTGTAGTCCTTTGCGGATATCGATATGGGTAGGACAGACCGTCACGCAGCTCTCACAGGTGACGCACTCAGCGGCAGGGTTGTCTACGAGAAGCTCTTTTTTCTTGGCGTAGGCCTTGTGTCTGTCGTTGCCCTCGCCCTGGTAGATCTCACCGCCCCGGTTGGGGTTATAGACCGCCATGATGGTGTCATCATCGTAGAGGACGGACTGTACGCGGCTGTAGGGGCAGATATAGACACAGAAGTTTTCTTTGATGAAGACAACATCTGCGACCAAGAAAAGTGCTACGCCGATCAGCACACCCACCATGATACTATGATCGGCAGGATACTGAATATACTGGAAGAACTCTTCAGGCGGCACAAAGAACCAGAGGAAATCAGCCGCTGCGATAATGGCGAGCAGAGACCAGAGCAGGATGGCGATCACTTTTTTGACCTGATTGGCGGGCTTGCTCATATCGGGCTCTTGCTGTTTGTTTTTGATGCGTTTACGCAGATGCAAAAGCTTGGTCTCGATCAAATCGCGGTAAACCACGCGGAAGATCGTTTGGGGACAGGCCCAGCCGCACCAGACCCTGCCGCCGATGGCAGTCATGGCGAAGATACCCACGAAGAGCATCAAGAGCAGAAAGACAAGCGGGAGGAGCTCCTGCATATCAAAGGCTATGCCAGCAAGATGGAACTTTTTGTGGTCAAAGCTGAGCAAGAAGAGATGGTTGCCACCTATTTTGATCCAGGGCATTCCTAGGGCGATGAGGGTGAAGAGTCCATAGGCCCAATACCTTTTGATGCTATAGGGTACCCAGCTCTTGAGGTACTCTTTTTTGCCTATTTTTTTTTCAGTGGTCTCTGTTACTGTGTCTGTCATGATCTGATCTCCTTGTGTCTGTTTTTTTCGAAAGGGCAGATGAGCAGGGTATGGCTCTGTGCCTCTTTTGTCTCTTTGCCGTTTTGCGTGATCTCTTCCCAAGAGTGCTCTACCAGCCTCCGGAGTTCTCTGGACTCGATATAGTCTTTGAGCGAACTCCTGCTAACCCCCAGTGCTCTAGCAATAGCACTGACACTCATATTGTCTCTGAGCCGTGCTATGATCTGGGCCTGAAATGGGTCAAACTTGGAGGAAGAGCGGCTGCCTTTGGGGCGACCTATCTGATTGCGCTTCTCCTTCTGCGCTTCGTTGAGCTTGTTGAGCAGAGGAAATATCTCGGAGACGGCGGTCTCTCTATTGATCAGCGTATTTGCCTCAGTGATATGCAGATCCACTTTGTGGCTCAGCATACAGTTGATGATCTTGACGATCTCATCCATGCAGCTGCTCAGCACCGACAGGCTCTGTGTGACGATACGGTCCCCCTCCGCAAGATCATGGATAAAGGTCTCAAACTTTTGACGCTCTTTGATCGTATGGTTTGCGCCGGAATACTCCATCACCTCCTTCTCGATCGTCAGCTTGTGTGCCAGCGCATAAGAGAGAATCTTCTGCTGCTGCTTGGAGAGGCTATGGTTGTCAGAAAGTTGTCTTAGGTATGCGTAGGTCACGACCCTTCCTTTTTTTGAATTTACAACCCGCTTCCACGAACATGTGACAGAATTGTAACAGAAAATGATGAAGAAAGTATTAAATTTTAGTATATTTTCGTCATTTTTATACTTTTTTTCGTCATTCTGTTACCAGGGTTCCGGAATTGTCGTCTGTTTTTATGCTAAAATACGGGAAATTTTGAGGAGTAGAGATGAAGTTGACACATTTGGACGAGCAGAACAAGCCAAAGATGGTGGATGTCTCCGAGAAGGACGATGCCACGCGCATTGCTGTGGCGAGCGGCATGATAGAGGTGACACCGGAGGCCTATGAGGCGGTCGTGGCCAATACGGCCAAAAAAGGTCCCGTCTTGCAAACGGCCGTGATCGCGGCGATTCAGGGCGCCAAACAGACCAGCACACTGATCCCCATGTGCCATCCTTTGATGCTGACATCTGTCAAAACAGATATCGAAGAGCTCCCGGAGCTCCCTGGCTTCAAACTGACGGTGACTGCCAAGCTCCGCGGCAAGACTGGGGTAGAGATGGAGGCGCTTACGGGCGTCAGCGTCGGATTGCTGACTATCTATGATATGCTCAAGGCCATCGACAAAGGCATGGTGATCCGCAATGTGCAATTAGAATCCAAATCAGGAGGGAAGAGTGGAGATTTTAGACGATAAATGCCAGACGAAACCGGAGATAAGCTACCCCTGTCGGTGGGGCTACAAGATCATAGGTCGTGACAAGGCGGCACTCAAAGCATGCATCGCTGAGGTCATGGGAGACAAAGAGCATCTCTTTGCGCCGGGTAATGCTTCCAAAACAGGCAAATTTCATACCTGTAATGCAAGTTGCACAGTTGGCAGCCAAGAGGAGAGAGATACACTTTTCAAAGCATTTGCAGACCATGAAGCTGTAAAAATGGTAATGTAGTGAACATCAAATCATATCAGGCTGATCTTCTTTTGGTCTTTGTGGCACTGAGTTGGGGGCTTACTTTTGCACTTGTCAAGGATGCTGTAGAGCAGATGCCTGTTTATGCTTTTCTGTTTTGGAGATTTGGCAGTGCTTTTGTCCTGCTGGCTATAGCATCGTATGCCTATTGGCGTAGGTTAAATATGGCTACACTATGGGCTGGCATGCTGCTGGGAGTACTCAATTTTGGCGCTTATGCTTTTCAGACATTTGGTCTCACCCTTGCTACTTCATCGGCGGTTGCATTTATCACCGGTCTTTTTGTGGTCATGACACCACTTTTAGCGTGGTTGTTTTTTCGCAAAACAATATCAAAAAATGTCATAGCAGGTGTTGGCTTATCCATGATTGGATTGTGGTTTTTGACTGGAGGCAAGCCACTGGGCATGGGACTTGGGGAGATCTATTCATTGATTTGCGCACTGCTCTTTTCGCTTCATCTTCTGTTTACTGATCGCTTTGTCAAGCGATACTCAGTGATACTGTTGGTCACCATACAGTTTGCTACGGTCACTCTGCTGTCAGCTGCTATGGGCATTTTGCATGATGGCACACTCAAGGCTGATTGGCACAATGGTGAATTTCTTGTAGCGCTGGTCATTACGGTTGTCTTTGCTACGGTGTTTGCTTTTTGGGTTCAGAGCAGTATGCAGCGTTTTACTACTCCTACAAAAGCTGCATTAATTTTTACTATTGAACCGCTGAGTGCGGCAGTGTTTGGGTATCTCTATGCAGGCGAAGCACTCAGTCTGATGCAGGTATGTGGGGGGTTGCTGATCGTAGTGGGCGTGGTGTTTGCAGAGCTGATGACGCTGAAAAATGCCTAGGAGTCTGCCGGACTTATGCTCCGTTGGCTGTGTCCAATGCTAGTAAGCTAAGCACTTTTGGAGTAGTGACTTTAGTCGCTGACATACGACTGAAGTCGCATTCCCTTGTTGTATTATTGTCTTACCCTGATGCCCTTGACTATGCTTGTGTACCCTTCTGATGTAGCATCTTGTCCGCGCTGAGGCTGGCGATCATAGAGAGGAGCACATAGATCAAGAAAAAGTAGAGCCCGATCTCCACCTCGGAGCGGCTGGTCTCAGAGCTGCCTCCAGTGAGGTAGACCAGCAGGATGGCGACGACAAAGACATCTAGCATGGACCATTTCCCCAAATGTTTGAAAAAGCGTACGACTTTGGCCGCAAAAGGGCTCTGCTCAAAGGCAGCGACAAACAACACAGAGAGTGTCTTGAGTACGGGGACGACCACGGAAAAGAGCAGGATCACGCCTGCCACAACCAGTGAGCCGTTGGCGTAGAGTTTGGCGATGGAGCCCAGAATGGCCTTGGATTCAAAAGAGAGCACCACATCTCCCAGGTGCTCCACCTGCTTGTGGATGACCATCATGAGGATGGGGGTGATTAGTCCGTTGATGAGCGCCAACAGTGCTGCCAGTGAAACAGCGATGGTAAACCCCCGCAAAGAGAGGAGAAAATAGAGCAGCAGGATGACCAGCGCACCGATGGCAAAATAGAGTGCATAGGTTCTGGCGTCTGCGTTATAAGTCTGGCGCTCGGTTTCGAGTCTCTGCATCTTCTCCTTGAGGTCGTTTTTGACCAGGCCCAGCGTCAGTAGGCTGGCCCACTCCTTGAGCTGCAACTCTGCCAGAGTGCCGGCATCCATCTGCTGGCTTAGGAGTGCGGTGCGCTGCTCATACTGCTTGGCAGAGAGGTAGCCCTGTTTGCCCATATAGGCCATGGTGATTAGTGTGAGGGTTGCGATAAATATAGCTAGGATTTTTTTCATGGGGTGATTATAGCCAATTTTTTGTTTGGATTGAAATTGCGGACGAGAGGGCTTTGCCATTAGGTTAGGGGGATACAACTTTGGTCGTATGTCAGCGACTAAAGTCACTGCCCCCAAAGTGCTAATGGTAATGGGAGGGGTGATATCCGGACAGACCGGAGGTCTGCCCTTGGGAGGATGTCTGTTTAGGAGAGGATCTCCTCGATCGTGATATAGTCGCCTACGCGACCTGTCATCTTCTCCAGATCGGTGTTGACCGGCAGGCTTTTTTTGCCCGGTCTCCAGTTGGCCGGGGTGACTTCGCCTGTCTTTTCGACATGCAGATAGGCTTCTATCTGTCTGAGGAACTCATTGAGGTTTCTGCCTACAGGCGGGGTAAGCACCTCTTGGGCTACGACCACGCCTTCAGGATTGATCAGGAATCTTCCTCTGATGGCGATACCGTCACCTTTGTGGTAGACACCAAATGCTTTGGCTACTTTGTGGGTATTGTCCGCACCCATTTTGAGTTGGAAATCCTTCATCAGGGGTTCCGTCTCTACAAATCTCTTGTGAGAAAATTTGGTATCACATGATACCACCAACAGCTCGACACCAAGCGCTTCGAATTTTTGTCTTGCTGCATTCACGGCAGCCAGCTCGGTAGGTCAAACGAATGTAAAATCACCAGGGTAGAAGCAGATCGCATGCCATTTACCCTTGTAGTCCTCGCTGCTGACAGTCGTATACTTTCCTGTCGCTGCATCATAGGCACCCATGCTAAACACCGGC
>CAMZLC010000119.1 GCA_947311605.1 uncultured Sulfurovum sp. | reverse complement strand
CCAGAGAATTCCTCGAAAAAGGAAAACATGTGAAACTCAGGGTATTTCTCAGGGGTCGCGAGATGGCTACGCCACAGCTGGGCAAGGATGTGCTGGAACGCGTATGGCCCATGCTGGAAGATCTGGGCAATCTTGAAAAGGGTGCCCATCAAGAAGGTCGTTATGTCAACATGTATGTGACCCCACTCAAAAAATAGTACGCGTCTCTCTTTTTGCCGACACTGCCCGGCGGTGTCAGGAAAAATCTTCCAAAACAGACTAAATTAATCTTATTTAGTTACTATCTTCTCTATATCATTACAGAGGAGCCATCATGTTATCAGATATTACTACCAAGTTTAGAAAAAATATAGAGAAGCTTAGCACATTTGAAAAAGCGGTACTTGTGGACAAAGCAACGGAGAGACCCTTTACGGGAGAGCTTCTGGATGTCAAGGAGGAGGGTGTGTTTGCCTGCAGGCTGTGCGGGGCAGAACTCTATCGCTCGAAGGATAAATTTGAATCCCATTGTGGCTGGCCGAGCTTTGATGATGAGATCCCTGGTGCCGTGCGCAGGATACTTGATGCAGACGGCAGACGGATAGAGATCGTCTGTGCCAGTTGTGGTGGGCATCTGGGGCATGTTTTTGAGGGGGAGGGGATGACGCCCAAAAATACCCGACATTGTGTCAACTCTGTTTCGCTGGTATTTAAAAGCGAAGAGGAGGCATCTACAGACCCAGACAGAGCCAAAGCCTATGTGGCGGGAGGATGCTTCTGGGGTGTAGAGCACTATCTGCAGCAACTTGAGGGGGTGGAGAGCGTGATCTCCGGCTTTATGGGTGGGCATGTGATGCACCCTGACTACTATGATGTGGTCAGAGGAGGCACGGGTCATCTAGAGACTGTAGAGGTGACCTATGATCCTGTCAGGATCAGCTATGCGTCGATCATCAAGCGCTTCTTTGAGATTCACGATCCAGAACAGACCAATGGTCAGGGGCCAGATATCGGCAGTCAGTATCTCTCTGCCGTCTTTGTATCCAGCGAAGCCGAGGCCAATGTGGTGGCCGAACTCATCGGAAAACTGGAAGCCAATGGATACACCATAGCCACCCAGGTATTGGCGAAAAAAGAGTTTTTTGCTGCGGATGAGGGGCATCAGGACTATTATGAGAAAAAGGGTACAGAACCCTATTGTCATGGGTATGTACCAAGATTTGAAAAGAGAAAGTCATGAGAAAAACACTTGAGACATTTATCCAGCATCTCAAAAATGAGAGATTTGCAGAGGCTCATGAGGAGATGGAGCAGCAGTGGAAACAGTATAAAAAACAGACGCACCCCCTGACCAAGCTGCTCAAAGGCTACATCAACGGTGCCACTGCCTTTGAGCTGGTCAGGCGGGAGAAAATGGAGGGAGCCAGAAGACTCTGGAAGGTCTATGAAAAATACCTCCCTCTGCTTCAGGAGGGGATAGAGGAATATGCGCTTTTCACCGAGGCTGATAGACTGCTCCAGGCACTTAGGGCAGAGCGATTGTGATGCATGGTTTGTAGGCGTATTGCAAGTACAGAGATTTTTTCGCTATCATATGACTATCAATATCATCAAGGAAATCACATGAAGATGGAATTTACTGAAATAAGCTATGATGCATTTTTGGAGATGTTTAAAGAGATTATCCGAAAAAACGGTCTCAAATTCACCTCGCAAAGAGAGGCGATACTGCAGACACTCTATGAGAACCCCGAGCATTTCACCTCAGAAAATCTCTATCTGCTGGTCAAAGAAAAATATCCCGAAATTAATATCGGTATCGCCACCGTATATCGCACGCTGGCACTGCTGGAAGAGAATGGCCTTGTCAGCTCTATTTCGCTGGGCACACAGGGCAAAAAATTTGAGATCGCCAACAAGCCACACCATGACCATCTCATCTGTGAAGAATGTGGCAAGATCATAGAGTTTGAAAATGAGAAGATAGAATCGCTTCAGGAAGAGATTGCTGAAGCGAATGGCTTTGCACTCACCCACCACTTGATGCAACTTTATGGTGTCTGCAAGGCATGTCAACAAAAGAGATAATGAGAAGGTAGCACTTGAGTAAGACATTCAAAAAAGCAGAAGTACTCACGATCTCTTTTGCGCATATGGCCCATGATATTTTTTCCTCCTTTCTGGCACCTTTGCTGCCACTGTTGATCGAGAAGATGGGGATGAGTCTCTCGATGGCGGCATTTCTCAATATTTTGACACGTATTCCCTCCCTCTTCAATCCTTTTTTTGGGCTGATCGCGGAAAAAAGAGGCGCCAAATATTTTGTGATACTGACACCGGGCATCACAGCGATCAGCATGAGCCTGCTCGGGTTGGCAAATACCTATGCGGCGCTCTTTGTGCTTTTGTTCGTGGCAGGCATCAGTGCAGCGCTGTTTCATGTCCCCTCCCCTACTATGATCAAGGAGGCGGCAGGTGACCGTACGGGTACGGGAATGAGCTTTTTCATGGTTGGTGGAGAGTCGGCAAGGACCATTGGCCCGTTGCTGGTCACGGCAGCTGTATCTTGGTGGGGATTGGAAGGGATCTGGCGCCTGATGCCCATCGGACTCCTTGCGTCACTAATCCTCTATGTCAAACTCAAAGACTTCGATCTGCACCGGCCAATTTCCAAGCCCAAAGAGAAGGGTGACACAAAAAAAGTGCTCAAGCGGTTTGCGCCATTTTTGACAGTACTGGGTCTCTATATCTTGTTTCAGGCAGGAATGAAAAGTGCGCTGACGCTGTACCTGCCTGTCTATTTGACGGGTCAAGGTGCATCTCTGTGGATGGCCGGCATTGCTCTGTCGGTCTTGCAGTTTTTCGGCGTACTTGGCACGCTTGCTTCGGGCAGCCTCTCGGACAAGATAGGTCGAACCAGAACATTGCTACTCTCTAGTACCGGAGCGGTGCTCTGCATGGCACTGTTTCGCTCGACGGACAGCATAGTGGCACTGGCACTGTTGGGGCTCTTTCTCTTCTCTGCCAATCCTGTTTTGATGGCCGCAGTGCAGGATACAGATTCGCATATGCCCACCTTCATGAACAGTATGTATATGTCTATCAATTTCGGCGTGAGTTTGGTCGTCGTTTTTGCGGTAGGGTTTCTGGGGGATTTGGTAGGGCTTTCAGCGACCTTCATGGTGTTCAATATCGTAGCCATCGGAGCCATTCCCATAGCATGGATACTTGGGAAACAAGCCAAAAGGCAGTCCGCCTAGAGCCCACACCCGTTATCGACACTGAAGCTGTTTTCGTACCCGCATTCGGTACAGTAGAAGCTGACCAGCTTGGGGCCGCAGCCTCCGCCTCTGCGGTCATTCAGCACGATAGAGGCTTGTTTGCATTTGGGGCAGATTCCCGACTCGATAGCACAGAGGTGCTCATTTTTTTCTTTGAGATAATAGATGTAGACAGAGATCGACCCCACCAAAACAATCACCAAAAATAACAAGAGATAGATATCTATGGCACGCTCCTTGGTAGAGGAATAGGCTTGAGTATACCAAAATATGCTAAAATAGCAGCATGAATCTGCGTACCTCCATAGATCTGTATCAGCTGTTGCAAAAGCATCGCACAAGCCATGAAGAGAATAGGACATTGGCACTGGAAAAACAGTGCAGAAACCTCTCTGCCAAGAAGAAACTTTCGGTCTGGGCCAAAGCGCATAGACACAGCCTTTCCTGGCCGACACCGGGCGAACTGTTTTGCAAATATCTTTATGGTATCTCGCTGGCACTCGGTATTTTCGCACTTATTGCCGGATTTTTATCCGGGGCAGCACTGCTCAGCTATAACGGTAAAGCGCCGGTCAATGTGATCTATTTTTTGGCTGTGGCCGTTTTCATACCACTTTTGACGATGTTTTTGGCACTTCTGTCTATGCTGAGAGCCCATCATGCGCAGAGTATGCTTGTGCATCTCTCTCCCGCTTATTGGATGGAGAAGATACTGGGATTCTTTCCCGGAAAGACACAGAGTATTCTCTCGGAGATACAGCTGCCCCCACTGTGGATCAATTGGCTTGTGATCAAAAGGGCGCAGTTGCTCTCCCTGCTGTTTGCCATAGGTTTGCTATCGGCACTGCTTGGGATTGTGGCGACCAAGGATGTGGCGTTTGCTTGGAGTACGACACTCCATGTGTCACCTGATGGACTGCATACATTTCTGCATGGGCTGGCATGGCCGTGGCGCACATGGATACCTGCTGCCTTACCCTCTGTCGAACTGATAGAGAAAAGCCAGTATTTCAGACTGGGGGGGCAGCTTGACCGTACCATGGTGGCCAATGCCGATGTACTGGGAGAGTGGTGGAAGTTTTTGGCCTGCGCGACACTCTTTTATGCCATAGTGTTGCGCGTGCTGGTTTGGATGGCGGCACGGTATGGTTTTCGTAAGGCGTTAGAGAGATCGCTGCTGAAAGTAGAAGAGGCAGAAAAGCTGCTCTATCAGATGGAAACACCTGTCGTCAGCAGTACGGCAGTTAGTCAGGAACAGCCGTTTGTGCAAAGGAGCCGTCACTATCAAAATATGGTCACCTCTCCCATGCATACCTACACGGCAGTACTGGGATGGGCAATGGGTGATGAGGCGATATCTCTGCAGAATGACAGCATGCGGATAGAGGCACAGAAGAGCCAGAGTGTTGGTGGAAGCCATACGCTGGCAGAGGACAGGCAGGTCACTGCAGAGAGCGGGGGAGAAATACTGCTGTATGTCAAATCATGGGAGCCCCCTACCATGGATATTCTGGATTTTGTCACTGACCTGGCACAGACTGCAGACCGGGTCACTATCATGCCCATAGGCACAGTAGCGGATGCGTATATCCCCAAAGAAAAAGAGCTGGCTATATGGGGGAGGAAACTCTCCGCGCTCAACCACCCAAAGGTATGGCTATGGCACTACAGCTAAATACACCCACTCCCAAATTTGCCGTAGTAGGTCACCCCAACAAGGGCAAGAGCAGCATCGTGGCATCTCTGGCCAATGATGACAGCGTAAAGATCTCTGACACGCCAGGCACTACGACAAAAAGCCGCAGTTTCCCCTTCAGGGTGGATGGTACTGTGGTGTATACGCTTTTTGATACCCCTGGATTCCAGCGTGCCAGACAGGTGCTGGCATGGCTGCACCGTCAGGATGTGTCTGCACATAGAAGAGCCGAAGCGGTAGAGGCATTTATCAGAGCACATCAGCATGACCCGAAATACAATGACGAGGTCGAACTTCTCACGCCTATTGTGCAGGGAGCAGGTATCATCTATGTGGTAGATGGCTCCAAACCGTATGGCGTAGAGTATGAGGCGGAGATGGAGATCCTGCGCTGGACAGGTCAGCCCTCTATGGCACTGATCAATCGTATAGAGAGCAGCGACTACACCCAGGAGTGGAGAAGGGCACTGGAGCAGTATTTTCGGTCTGTCAGGGAGTATGATCCGATGTGTACGGACCCTGCACAAAAAATAGCACTGCTGGAGACGATGGCACAGCTCGAAGAGGCGTGGACTCCTTTGGTGAAGCGCTCCATAGGGCTGTTCGAACACTCTGTAAAACAGAAACGGGAAGAGAGTGCCAAAACCATTGCCCGTCTCATGCAAAACACGCTTTCCTATGTGGTGCAGCTACAGATACAAAATGAGACACCCAGTGAAGCGCAGGAGCAAAAGGTGCGCACGCTCTACCAAAATCATCTCAGGGTATTGGAGGAGAGGTCGCAACAGACCATAGAGAAACTATGGCAGCATAAGCGACTCCAAAAAGTGCAGGAGAAACTACTGTTTGAAGAGATCGATCTGTTTTCGAAAGAGAGCGAGTCTATTTTTGGGCTAAGCAGAGAGGAGATGCTTGTCACGGGTATCACGGGCGGTGCGGTGACCGGTGCGGGGATCGACCTGCTGTTTGCCGGGCATACGCTCCTGCTGGGAGGAGCGATCGGAGCAGTAGTCGGAGGCGTGGGTGCCTATTTTGGTTTTGACAAGATAGCAGAGGTGAAGCTTTTGGGCAGAACATTAGGCAGTAAATACTTGGAGACAGGACCTATGGAAAACAGGAATTTCCCCTATATTCTGCTGGGACGGTCACTGTATCATCTCTCTGCTATTTCTAGACGATCCCATGCCAAGAGAGGCACGGCAGAGATAGCGATGGATACCTCGTTCAAGACACTCTGGATGAGTGAGGAGATGCGAAAGTCATTGGAAAAAATACATACGAAGTTTCGCACAGGCAAAGCGCTGGAGGGAGAAGAGATGCAAAGGTATGAAGCGCTCATTTTGACTTGTATAGATAAGGTGGTGCTCTAAACAGGGTAGACCTATCTTCTGTGCTTTGCCAAAAAAGCATTGAGCTGATTGGCAAAAGCGTGGGCATCTTTGCTGCCAAAGGGTTTGGGACCTCCTGTGATCTCACCTGTTTCGCGAATGCTTTCCATAAGGTTGCGCATTGCCAGATACTGTTTGATATTCTCGGTGGTGTAGCGTTCGCCTCTGTGGTCTATGGCATGGGCGCCTTTGCTGATGAGACGATCTGCCAAAGGGATATCTGCCGTGATGACCAGGTCTCCGGATGTTACCATCTCCACGATACGATGGTCTGCCTCGTCAGCACCCTGTGACACAAGGACAGAGCTGATATGGGATGAGTTTCCGATATGGATTTTTTTGTTGGCGATGACAACAGTCGGAAGCTTGAGGCGCTCGATGGCTCTGAGTACAATAGGCTTGAGAAGATTTGGAAAGGCATCCCCATCGATATAGAGTGTCATACGATCTCTTTGATTCTTCCCACCTCTCTGGTCTCTAAGCGCACCTTGATGCCATGTGGATGTGTGGCAGACTTGGTCAGGATACGCTGGATGATACCGTAGGTGATATAGCCTGTGGACTGATCCTCTTTGGTCACGATGCCGACATGCATGCCTACGCCGACAGCACTGCGTTTGGTACCTGGCATCACTCCTCTACCATATCTTTCTTGTCCATGGTCAATGCGGCACCAAAACCCAGTGCCTCTTTGACCTTGGTCTCGATCTCTGCCTGGAGTGCCGGATTTTCTTTGAGTGTTAGCTTGGCATTTTCTTTGCCTTGCCCCAATTTTTCTGCACCATAGCTGAACCATGCGCCGGATTTGTCCACGATATCCATTTTGATACCATAATCGATCAGTTCGCCGATATAGGAGATACCTTCGCCAAACATGATGTCAAACTCTGCCTGTCTAAAGGGAGGGGCGACCTTGTTTTTGACCACCTTGGCTTTGACACGGTTGCCGATCTGAGACTCTCCCTGCTTGAGTGTGGCGATCCGACGCACATCGATGCGCACCGAACAGTAGAACTTGAGTGCATTGCCTCCTGTAGTGGTTTCCGGAGAGCCATAGCCCATCGTACCGATTTTCATACGGATCTGGTTGATGAAGATAACGGTGGTGTTGGTTTTGTGTAGGATGGCCGTGAGTTTTCTCAGTGCCTGCGACATCAGTCTGGCTTGTAATCCCACATGGGTATCCCCCATATCGCCTTCGATCTCACTCTTGGGGGTCAGAGCCGCCACGGAATCTACCACAATGAGGTCTACTGCACCCGAGCGGGTCAATGTCTCCAGTACATCCAGTGCCTGTTCTCCAAAATCCGGCTGTGAGACCAGCAGGTTGTCTGTATCCACGCCTAGGTTTTTGGCATAGACGACATCCAGCGCATGCTCCGCATCGATGAAGGCACAGACCATGCCCTCCTTTTGTGCAGAGGCGATGGTTTGGAGTGCCAGCGTTGTTTTGCCTGACGATTCCGGCCCATAGATCTCAACCACGCGTCCTTGAGGGATACCGCCGATACCCAATGCCATATCCAGCCCCAGTGACCCAGTACTGATCGCCTCGATAGGCTCAAACTCTTTGTCGCCCAGACGCATAAGTGTGCCCTTGCCAAACGCCTTGTCTATCTGTTTGATCGCCATATCCAGTGCTTTTTGCTTGTTTGCATCCATTGCCATATCCTTGTCCTTGATGAAGAATTTTATCCAAATAATGATTAGTTACTTGGTCATGCTGGGAGTATAATGGATATTTGCAATGAATAGTATAAATATGTCAAATTGTCATATTTTTACTTAAATTTCCTTTTTTGCACCTCTATGATAAAATAACCCATATGAATAAGAAGGTAACACTATGCCCAAAACCATCCAACTAGCCCACTCTCCATGCCGATGATATCTTTATGTATTATGCGATCAAATTTGGCTGGGTGGATACCCGTGCCTATGCTTTTGAGAATATCGGGCTCGATATCGAGACACTCAATGTCGAGGCGCTCAAGGGCACCTATGATGTGAGTGCGATCAGTTTTGGGATGTATCCGCTGATCCGTGATGAGTATGCACTGCTTCGCACGGCAGTGAGTTTTGGTGAGGGCTACGGCCCCAAGCTGATCCGTCGCAAGGACAAAAAACTCAGACGGAACTTCAGGGTCGCTCTCTCGGGCAGGTATACCACCAACGCCATGCTGTTTCGTCTCTACTATCCTGAAGCACGCCCGGTCTATATGGACTTTCTGGAGATTGAGCAGGCAGTAGTCAGCGGCGAAGTAGATGCCGGAGTGCTGATCCATGAATCGATCCTGGATTTTGACGAGAGCCTGGAGGTCGAAAAGGAGATCTGGGATATCTGGGTGGAGCTTGCCGGCGAGGGTCTGCCTCTGCCACTGGGAGGTATGGCGATCCGCCGCAGCCTGCCTCTGACTCGTGCCATAGAGATCGAACAGATCCTTATCGACGGTGTGAAGGTCGCCAACGCACGCAAAGAGGAGCTTTGCGCCAAACTCGAAGGGGATGCGCTGGTGCGTATCTCGGATGAGATGCTCAAAAAGTATCTTGATATGTATGCCTCCGATGATTCCGTAGAGCTGAATGACCTACAGCTCAAAGCACTGGACAGGCTCTATGCGATCGGATTTGAGCACAATATGTGGGAGCTGCCGATCAAAACAGAGGATTACCTCATCCCAAGAGAGTATGAAGAGCTGCGAAATAGCTAGAAAATTTTATACTTGTAAACTAGGACAAAAAGTGCTATAATTATCCTAGTTGATAAGGATAAAAATGAAAGAGATATTCAAGAAGCTCATCACAGACTTCCAGGAGCGGGATTTTGGCACTATTGTGCCTAGAGACTATGAGATTCCTACAGAAACAAAAAAAATTGTCTCCCTCATAGGCGTAAGGCGTTGCGGCAAAACCTATATGCTCTTCTCACTCATTGAAAAACTTAGAAAAAAAATAGATACCACAAGCATCATTTATATCAATTTTGAAGATGACAGACTCTTTCCTATTACTTTAAAAGATCTGGATTTGCTACTGGAGGGCTACTATGAACTCTACCCGAAAAAGAGAGATGAAAAAGTATATATCTTTTTAGATGAAGTCCAAAATATAGAGGGCTGGGAAAAGTACGTTCGTCGTATCTACGATACAGAAAATGCACAGCTCTTTGTGACGGGCTCATCCTCCAAGCTGCTCTCCAGTGAGATTGCTACCTCCCTGCGGGGCAGAACCATTACCTATGAGATATTCCCCTTTTCATTCAAGGAATATCTAAAGTATAAAAATATCGATATCAACCTCTACTCTTCCAAATCCGTCTCTTATATCAAAAATGCTTTTGATACCTATCTTGTAGATGGTGGCTTCGCTGAGACTTTTGATGAGAGTGCCGATGTGCAGAAGCGTATCCTGAAAGATTATCTGGATCTCATCGTCTATAAAGATATCGTAGAGCGATATCAGATCAAAAACCAAAGTTTGCTGAAGCATCTTATCAAATATATGTTTGTCAATATGGGGACTCTTGTCTCTGTAAATAAATTATACAATGATTACAAGTCACAAGGCTATAAAATAGGCAAAGATACACTCCAGGACTATCTCTCCTACCTGCAAGAGGCGTATACCCTCTTTACCGTGCCAATACACAGAAACTCTGTAAAGGAGGAGCAGAGAAACCCCAAAAAACTTTATGCTATAGATAATGGATTCAAAAAGCTGTTTTCTATATCTGCAAGCAAAGACTACTCCAAACTCTATGAAAACGTGGCATTTTTGCATTTGCGAAGAGGTAGCGATGAGGTTTACTATTTCAAACAAACGCAAGAGGTGGACCTCTATATCAAAACAGACAAAGAGTATCTGGTCAATGTAGCCTACCAGATAGAGGATGAGAAAACACTCTATAGAGAGACAGGGGCACTGGCAGAGGGTATGAGATATTTCAATTTGAACAAGAGCTACCTGATAACCTCAGAAAGAGAGGAGAGCATAGAGATAGATGAGGGAAGCATAGAGGTGATACCGATGTGGAAATGGCTGCTGATGGAGGAAGATAATGGGGAATAAAAAGCAAATAGAAGAGTCTCTCAAAAGTCTTATTTTGAATGACAATAGACCTTTTGTCGCTATGCTCTCTGGCGAATGGGGAGTCGGCAAGACATATTTTTGGAAAGAATTTACCACAAATCATTTAAGAGGAAAAGATGTTGTCTATATCTCCCTATTTGGTCAAAATTCTTTAGCTGATATAGAAACCACAATTGTAACCAAATTATACAAGTACAACAAAACCTTAAAAAAATATAGCAAACACTTGGACACCGTTAGCAGTATGGCCTCAAAGGCATTGCATTTGCCTATAAATGTTTCTGCCGGTTCTATTTTGTCCTTATTTAGTCCTGGCGATTTCAAGAATATTGTTATCTGCTTTGATGACTTTGAGCGATTGTCTGACAAGGTTCCCCTAAAGGATGTTATGGGGCTTATCTCTCAGTTCAAAGAACAAAAAGAGTGCAAAGTTGTCATGATTCTGAATGAAGGGGAGCTCAATAAGCTCTCCGATATAGACGGCAAAAAGCATGATGAGGTATTTGCTCTCTACAAGGAGAAAGTAGTAGATTATGGATTTTATTATGTGCCGAACCATGAAGAGGTTTTTGAAGCGATCAAGGAGGATGTAGAAAAGATTACCTTTGCTGATCATGAAACAATTTATCAATTTTTTAGAGAAACGGGTCTTTTCAATATCAGGATTATGAAGCAGGCATTATATCTCTTGGAGCATTTTAATTTTATCAAAGATAAAGAGTATGATAAAAAAGTTGTCGATGAATTTGTAAAAATAGCATTAAATTTATTTGTATTTAAACTCAAGAGTAACTATTCGTACGGTGAATTTCTGGCACATATAAAAAATTCTTTATATGTGCCAAGCAAGCTTGCTCCGGGATGTATCATTGAATATGGTCGGAACAGTGAGACAGAGAAGAGTAATAGCGAAGACAAGAAGGAGATCAAAAAGCATAGCGAAAACGCTAAGTCTTACCACGCATTGCATTACATTGGGGTAATGTCTCCAAATCAAGACAAAATAGAGCATACTTTATATGGATTTTTAGAGAGAAATATTATAAACAAAAGCCTTCTTTTGAAACAGCTTTCAAGCAATAATAATTTTTTGAAGGGATACGACATCCGTGACAACATGTTCGGACTATATAATCGTATACTTGAGGACTATTCGTCTAAAATAAATGACATCATAAGGAAAATGGTGGAGCTTTTAGAGAATGATGCCATGCTTATTCCTCGTGCAGTCGGATATGAAAACTTTAGATCCCATATAAATGTGATTAAGGAATTTTCTTTTGATGGAAAAACTGGTATTGAGGAAAAAATTGTCAAGGGGTATATAGAATATTATCAATATCGCTCTCCAGGATTCGAGAACCCTATTGACATGATAAAAGAGGAATATGGCTGGGCGGAAGAGTATATGAAAAAGCTAGCAGAATCAAATAGTTCTACTTCTTTGGATGAGACCATCAAGGCACTTGATTATGCCTGTGTATCTAAAAGTTTTGTGACGAAAAGTTTGTTGTTGTTGGAAAATCTATCTAGGGACTCTTATATTTCAGGCATAAGATCGTCACAAGAGTTTGCAAAAAAAGTTGAAAACTTTATAGTGCACTTCAGGCACTATATCGGTCACGGACACAATAAGGGCGTAGCTAAGATTTTGATGCTAATATTTACTGCACTAGAAGATTTAAGGAAATGTGGTGGTGATGAGGAGTGGAGAATAGAAAAGCTTGAAAAAAGGTTAGGCATAGATACAAAGAAAGAATTAAAAAAATTAAAGATAGAGAGCAGGAAAGATGTGGATGAAACATAAAGATGGTTTGACATGGGCACTTTCAAAAGATTTTTTAAAGAGTATGGTTCTTATTGGAAGAATTGCAATAAGGAATGGGTTATATGTTCACTAAAACCATAGACTTCTCGACATACTCAAGCATACGCGTAGGTCAGCCTGAAGAGGTACTGATGATAGAGAGAGGTGATGAGATACCTCGTGATCGACATCTTATCGGGGGAGCCAATAATCTATTGGTCTCTACCACTCCACCGCCACTTATGATGCTCTCCAAAGACTTTGCCTATATCAAAGAGAGTGCCGGTTTGTTGGAGATTGGTGCGGCGATGCCTACGGGCAGGATCGTCAGTTATGTCAAAAAGCATGATATAGCGGGATTTGAATTCTGTGCCAAATTGCCCGGCACACTGGGCGGGATGCTGGCGATGAATGCCGGGGTCAAAGCGTATGAGATCTTCAATATCCTGCACAGCATAGAGATAGACGGAGAGTGGATATCCAAAGATGAGATAGCGCACGGCTACCGCTATGCCAAACTTGGCGGGGTGGCTACGGCTGCCAGATTTGAGATACACAGAGGCTACTCGCAGGTGCTGAACGAGGAGCTGAAAGCCCTGCGTGCCAATCAGCCCCATGATCCCAGCGCAGGCTCAGCCTTCAAAAACCCGGAGGGTGACTCGGCAGGCAGACTCATAGAGGCAGTCGGACTCAAAGGCCATCGTGACGGCGGGATGGCATGGAGTGAAGTGCACGCAAACTTCTTGGTCAACCAAGGCGGCGGCACTTATGATGAAGCCATGAGACTGATAGGGCTTGCCAGAGAGAAGGTACTGAGTGAGTTTGGAGTGAAACTGGAGCTGGAGATCAAGGCACTCTAGAGCCAATCCTGATCCTGCTCACCGCGACCTTAAAACTTTAAAGACCGGTTGTCACCTTAAATAAAACATAGGTCTTGGTGCTTCCTGTGAAGTGCTGAAGGGGTGTGGCAATAACCGGAAGCAGGAATAGAACAGGCAGAGAGGGAAAGGACCTACCTAATCCTTGAGCCTATGCGGTTGATCTTGGTGAGTCTGACTGCCGGGACTCTGAAGCTTGCTTTTTTGTGTCCAGCCGTGGATTCATAAACAATCTGCTCGTACATATAGACATCATAGAAAAAATAATCCTTGCCCTTGTCTCGTCTCACGGCTTGATAGAGTACATGTACCGGAATGGCTCTTTTGAGCCGGATGGTGGTAGGCTTGTTGCTGTCAAATATCTGCTGGAGTTTGGATCGTGAATAGCTGTTACCTGCGTTGTCCAGTAGTGCATACATGAAATCATAGGGTCTCTGTACCCGCATGCAGCCTGAACTGTAGACGCGGTATCTGTATTTGAAGAGGGACTTGTTGTCGGTGTCATGCAGATAGACGGCATACTTGTTGGGAAACATGAATTTCACACGCCCGAGGGCATTTTGTGCGCTGGGATACTGTACGAAGCGGTAAGGCACATGTTTTTTGCTGTGCTCATAACTGAAAAGTTTCTGTAGATCAAGAGGAGATTCCTTGGCACCTTTTTTATAGGAAGTGAAGACGCGTATGTTGTTTTCTTTGAGATAGTTGGGGTGTTTTTTGAGTACGGGAATGAGATCTCTTTTGACCAGATTGTCGGTGATCGTCCAGGTAGGGTTGAGTACCATATATTCAATTTTGTCAGTAAAAAGAGGGGTAGGTCTGTCTATCCGTCCTACGATAATGTCGCTTCGAAATGCCTCTTTGCCTCCCTGGTAATACCTGAGTCTGAATTCGGGTACGTTGATCTGCACATGGCTGGACTCCAGGCGATGTGGCTGGAGTTTGAGCATATCCAGATTGGTGAGGATCTTTTTGATATAGTCTGCTTTGGGGGTATTGAGGTATTTGATCACCTTGTTGTCTATGTAGTCACCCTTGGCGAGATTGAAGCGCTCCTTGAAGCGAGAGATCGCACGGCTGAGGCTTTTGGTGTACCCTGTGCCAGTACTCTCATTTTTGGGAAAGTCTCCGGTAAACTGCAGCAGTTTTTTGATCGTCCGAATACGACTGTCTGTTCTGCCACGCTTGAGTGTTTTGCCAAAAGGGATCTTGGAGAAGTTTGGCATATTTCTGTATCTTTCGAGCATGGCGACCAGAGGTTTGTATTGATCGACAAGCGGCAGAAGCGTCGTGAGGTATCCTCGGATATGCTTTCCAGTGATCGCGTTGCGCATACTTTCCGGAGAGGGCATACCTTTGGGACGGATCTCCCAGGTGGCGCGTACATCCTGTGCCGCTTTGAGCCCGTCCAGTTTGCGCTTGACCAGTGCCCAGTCTACATCCCCGACACGGATGAAGTGTATCAGGTTCAAATAGGCTTCGGTAGCGAGAATATCCAGTTCGGCACTGTTCTCATTCTCCAGTGCCAGATCGATGATCCTCTCTTGGTTGAACTGCTTATACTTGTAGTTGAAGAGCGGATTGCCCAGTGCCTCCAGAAGTGATGCAAGCTGTTGGGCATTCTCCTCTCCTGTCCAGAAGGGCTTGTAGTCATTGTCCTTGTAGAGTGTATGGACTGTTGCTCTGCTTCCGGGCTTGATATAGTTTGGGATACTGTTTTGGATGTCCATTGTCATATTTGCAAAAGTTGGAAAAGGCAATAAAAAAATTAGTATACGGACTATTAGTCTTGCGTGAGTAACACCTAAAGTAAAATTATGTTTCATAGATCTCTCCTAAGTAAATAACGATCGTTAAATTCTTGATATGCAGTGATAATCGTCGAAAGCAAGTTGACAGCGTGGTCAATTTTGCTTATTAGCAGGGTTATTTTAGCCCAAGTGTATGTATTGCTTTTTAATAGATTTTGAAGCTCTTCACATGCTCTGATACCATCATCTATCATAGGTTTTGTTACGGCTACGACAAAATCTATCCCTTCACCCTCATTAAAAATTACATCGAGTTCCAACGCAAGCATCAAAAAGCTTTTTGTGATTCTTGAGGATTCTAGCAGCGCTTCTTTCTCTTCAGTATATCCATTCTCTATCTCGTAACCACTCCATCTGGTTGTGTATTGAAGCTCGTGGTAGTAGCGATGAAGTATAGCAAAGGCCCTTAGACGAGCCGGCTCATAGGCATAGTATATGAGTCCTTCAAGAGAATGACTACTTGCGTCAAGTTTGTTTTTTGTAGGTAAATACACAGTATGGGTTTTTTGTTCTGACCAAAAAATATTTTTATTTTGTAAATTGTGTATGATCTCATCCTGTAGCGGAAGCCAATAAAGAGTTTCTCTTTTTAGATCCGCTACAATTAATATGATAGGAAAAGGGCAAGAGATACTATAGTTGAGCAGTTTTGTCTCGACCGAATAGGGTATATAATTTTCTTTGATATCTATATTTTCTTTGCTTTTGAGTTGAACCCAAAAACGGTTGCCGGTCAACATATTATTTTTGGCAATTTCAATTTCGTAATCAATACCATAATCAGGAAGTAATTTGCGAAATACCCACTCTGGGGGAATAACACTTTTTAATAACCTTTCAGAGATTTCTTCGTTGATATGTGCTTGTGGTCTTTGCATCAGCTGTCTAGATCTTTCATTGCTCTGGCCACTTGTCTTATTTCCCACTGTGCATGAGAATCCAACCTGAGATCAAAGAAGTTTTTTAGCTGTTTTGGCATAAATGCACCCCAAATCTGTGTATATGCTGCTTGCGGTATAATTCTTCTCGCCTCTTGAGGCTTTACACCATTTTCTAATGCTTCTAAATAGTGAACAACACATAGATCTATAATATCCTGAGTGCTTTTGGAGTTGGAATTTATGGTCTGCATTTTTTTGCCGATATAAAAACTAAATGGCACTCTTTTGCCACTGACATATCTACGTGAAAGCTCCTGCCATGAGATGCGATGTCTAACCATCTGAGAGCGTGTCGGTAAATCAACATTGTACAAAAATACTTTAAAATGTTTTTGAATTATACTTGCTTCATCTTTTGTATTGTATAGGGTTCGAATATCAAAACTATACCGTTGCGGGTTTTGTTCGTAGTCATAAACCAAGGCTCTGTAATTGGAAAGAAAATATCTATCGTCTATCTGTTCTCCAAATTTTTTTACATTAGAAAATTCAGGCTCCAAAAGCTCTAAATGCTGTGTGTTGAAGCGATCTAAAAGTACAGGCACAAATTCAAATGAACTAGATGGCAACCCTATAGATTCTGCTTTTAGTCTATTGTATAATGTTTCACTGCCAAGTGCTTTCGGTGATTGGTAACAAATAGATGCAACTTGAGTAATTGCCATAATTCGTTTCTCTTCACTTGTATTTGCCAGAGAAAAATCCCAAGATTCTACAAATGCTAAATTATCATCAAAAATATTTTCTATCTTGTTGCTTCTTGTCATTGTCACTTCTTTAAGTAAAATTTTTTGATACAATTATACCCAAATATGCAAGGATAAGTTTAATGAGACCAGATGAGCGTTTTTTTGATTTTGCCGAGGATTTCAGAGACCCCTACTCCAGAGACAGGGATAGAGTGATTCATTGCAGCTCTTTTCGGCGGCTGGAGTACAAGACACAGGTCTTTCTCAACCATGAAGGGGATTATTTTCGTACGCGTCTGACCCATTCGCTAGAGGTGAGCCAGATCGCCCGTACCCTTGCGCGAATGCTCTCTCTAAATGAAACATTGGCTGAGGTGGTCGCACTTTCACATGATCTGGGACATACCCCTTTTGGACATGTGGGAGGCGATGAGCTGGATAGGCTGCTCAAAGCAGATGGGCACCCTTTGGGCTTCGAGCATAATTTTCAGTCTTTTAGGGTGCTGACAAAGCTGGAGAAGCGCTATAAAGAGTTTGAAGGGCTGAATCTGACTTTCGCGACACTTGAGGGTGTGCTGAAACACTCTTATCCCTACAAAAAGCCTTTTTTGGAGGGGTTGGACAGGAGATTTGATCTGGAGAAGCATCCCTCGCTGGAGGCTATGGTGGTGGACCATGCCGACGAGATCGCCTATACTTCGCACGATATCGATGATGGAATCAAGGTGGGCTTGATCCGCTTTGAGGATCTTTTTGAAGATCCACTCTGCTTGAGGGTAGATGCCATGGTGCAGCAGGAGGGTGTCTCCAGGGATGAGCATCTCTACAGGCACCGTTTTGTAGCGGGTCTGATCAAGCTGTTGGTAGAGGATTTTATCGCCCACTCTGCAGAAGGTGTGGCGCATTATCGCCGGGAGCAGCCACGCACAGCCAGTCTGGATGCTGGGCTTCCGCTGCCTGTAGGGTTTTCCAAAACGATGGCCACAGAGCTTAAAAAACTCAAAAAGCTTCTTTTTGCCAAACTCTACCGACACGAGAAGATTGTGCGAAAAATGTATGCAGGAAAACAGTGCATACGGGGACTGTATCGCGCATTTATGGAGGAGGAAGATCTTTTGCCTCCCAGACAAAAGGCCCTCTTGTCCTCTCGTGCAAAGCACAGGGTAGTGGCAGATTATATCGCATCTATGACGGACCGATATGCGCTGAAAATGCATCATGAGCTTAACGGATTTTCTAACTAGAAGAAATTTTGGCTATAATGCGCGAAAAGAAAGGGCTTATACCGAGCCGATCAATTCAGGAACTCACCCATGCAAAAAATTAAAAACATTGCCGTCATCGCACACGTTGACCATGGCAAGACCACGCTCGTAGATGAGCTGCTTCAGCAGTCAGGCACCTTCGCTGCACACCAGCAAGTAGAAGAGAGGGCGATGGACTCCAACGATATAGAAAAAGAGCGAGGCATCACCATTCTCTCCAAAAACACAGCGATTCACTATGGCGATTACAAGATCAATATCATTGACACGCCGGGGCACGCAGATTTCGGCGGAGAAGTAGAGCGTGTACTCAAGATGGTGGATGGCGTACTACTGCTGGTAGATGCCCAGGAGGGCGTGATGCCGCAGACAAAATTTGTCCTCAAAAAGGCGATAGCATTTGGACTGATCCCCGTAGTGGTCATCAACAAGATTGACAAAGACGGCTCCGATCCGGATAGGGTCATGGATGAGGTCTTTGACCTGCTTGTGGCGCTTGATGCCAATGAAGAGCAGCTTGAGTTCCCTGTACTGTATGCGGCGGCCAGAGATGGTTATGCCAAATGGGAGATGGAGGACGAAAATGTAGATATGAAGCCTCTGTTTGAGGCCATACTGAACAAAGTCCCCTCTCCCCAGGGCTCTCCAGATGCAGATACCCAGGCACAGGTCTTTACGCTGGATTCTGACAACTTTGTGGGGCGTATCGGTATCACAAGGATCTTTAACGGTAAGGTGAGAAAAGGAGATGAATATCTGCTGGTCAAGGCAGACGGCTCCAAGAGCAAGAGCCGTATCTCCAAACTGATCGGCTTCAAAGGGCTGGAGCGTATGGAGATTGCTGAGGCAGAGGCCGGTGATATCGTGGCGATTGCCGGATTTAATGATATCGATGTGGGTGACTCCCTTTGTGATCCTGCCAACCCCGTGCCACTGGATCCAATGCATGTGGAGGAGCCGACACTTTCTGTCATTATGTCGGTCAATGACGGCCCTCTCGCCGGTACCGAAGGCAAACATGTCACCTCAAACAAGATCGCAGAACGCCTCGAGAAAGAGATGGAGACCAATATTGCCATGCGCATGGAGCCACTCGGTGATGCTAGCTTCAAGGTTTCCGGTCGCGGGGAGCTTCAGATCGGCATCTTGGCAGAGAATATGCGTCGTGAAGGCTTTGAGTTTCTTCTCGCACGTCCGGAGGTGGTGACCAAAGAGGAGAACGGTGTCAAAATGGAGCCGTTTGAGCATCTTGTGGTCGATGTACCGGAGGAGTTCCAGGGGGTTGCCATCGAGAAACTGGGCAAGAGAAAAGCCAATATGACCTCTCTGATTCCCATGCCTGACGGCACAGTGAGACTGGAGTTTGAGATCCCTGCACGCGGATTGATCGGCTTCAGAAACGAGTTTCTTACCGATACCAAAGGAGAGGGTATCATGAACCACTCCTATCTGGAGTACAGACCCTACTCGGGCCACGTGGAGAGCAGAACGCCGGGCGCATTGGTGAGTATGGACAATGGGGAGGCGGTAGCCTTCTCGATCTTCAATCTCCAGGCCAGAGGCACGCTCTTCATCAAACCACAGGACAAGGTCTATGGCGGCATGGTGATCGGCGAATCTGCCAGACCGGGAGACCTCGATGTCAACCCGCTCAAAGGCAAGCAACTGACCAATATGCGTACCTCTGGTGCGGATGATGCGATCAAGCTGGTGCCGCCCAGACCTATCACATTGGAGTCTGCGATGGAGTGGATCGAGGATGACGAGCTGATAGAGATCACGCCTCTGTCTATACGCATCCGCAAGAAGTCACTTGATCCAGTGCTGAGAAAGCGCATGGCACGCGACAAGAAAAACGCGAAGTAATGCGTAGGTCGGGGTGTACGACTCAGCATTTAGTGCTTCGCTTGCACTGCATTTTAATGCTTGTCCTTGCCCCGACCTACAGTAAACCAAAAGACTATTACCTATAAAATTTCTAAGTTCCCACTCTCATTCCACTCACCCAAGCAAAATGAAAATTAAATCCTCCCCTATCTCCATCCACATCAAGTATCTCTCCTGCAAAGTAAAGATTGGGTACGAGTTTTGACTCCATCGTCTGGGCGTTCACTTCAATGGTGTCTATGCCTCCTGTGGCCACCTCTGCCCCTTTAAAACCTTTTGTGTCGGAGATACTTAGTTTGAGGTTTTTGATGGCGTGTACGAGTTTGTTCAGCTCTTTTCTGCCTAGGGCATCTTCTGTGCAAACTTTGCATTTGGATTGTTCTAGTATGACGGGTATGAGTTTTTTGTTTAGGATACCTTGTAGCCAGAGTGTTAGAGGTTTTTCACTCTCTTTTTTCACCCTAGCCAGCAGTAGATTGGTGAGTTTTTCTTTGCTGAGCTCTGGTATGAGGTCTAGGCTGAGTTCACAGTAGTCGAAGTTGGCTAGTCTGGTGCTAACTTCACGGCTTAGGTCTAGTATGGCTAAGCCACTTATGCCGTAGTTTGTAAAGAGTAAATCGCCCTTTTTTTCCGTGATGTGCTCTCCATTGGCGTAGAGTTTGGCAAGTCCAGCCACTTTTACCCCTGCACAGCCTTTGACCCATGACTCATCTGAGCAAAGTTGCACAAGGCTTGGGTGTCTTGGGATGAGGCTATGTCCCATCTTGGTAGCAAAGGCATAGCCTGCGTTAGAGCCTCCCAGTTGTGGTGCAGCAGGTGAACCAGAGGTGATAACGAGTTTTTTACAGGTCATGCTGCCTTGTGAGGTTTCTACGGTAAAGTCTTGTTCTTTTTTTTCTATGCCTGTCACGGCACAGTCACAAACTATCTCCACCCCTACCCTTTTGGCTTCATACTCTAGCAGTTCTACCACAGAAGAGGCTTGCAGTGACATGGGAAACATCTTCCCTTCTTTCCCCTCTACAAGTTCCAGCCCAATAGAGGTGAAAAACTTTTCTACCACAGGCAAGTCATACCCTCTTAACACCTCTTCTGCAAAAACAGGATTTTCTGAATGAAAACGATGCAAAGCAATGTACTTATTGCCTATATTACACTTCCCATTACCCGAGACAAGAATTTTTTTACCTATTTTATTGTTCTGTTCGAGCAAAAGCACCTGTCGCCCTAGCCTAGCACTACAAATAGCCGCCACCAAACCCGCAGCCCCTGCCCCGATAATTATCATCTTTTCATTATGCATGAGGTATTATCCCAAATTATGCATTAGAGATTGCCCCTTCTACTGTAAAGCATTCAGAATAATTGAAGCCAAGCTGGGACGGAGTCCTAGAAGCTAATTTAGATATAATATACGAAATTTTCAAGGATAGATTATGTGTGCAGAACGAATGCAGAGAATTGTTCAGGCGATACTTTTGGGTATAACACTTGGGCTTTGGGGCTCTGGGATGGTGCAGATCGCTTTTTTGGTGGTCTTGGCAATGATCATACTGCTTTTGATCGGTGGATTTACCGGGTTTTGTCCGGGGCTCCTGATCCTCAAAACCGTTCTGCCGTCCTGTGATGAGACGAAAAAGGAGGCCAGCTAATGGCAACGATTACCTATAAAGATTCCGGTGTTGATATTGATGCAGGCAATGCGTTTGTAGAGGCGATCAAAAGTGATGTCAAAAGTACCTTTGACAGCAATGTCATAGGGGGCATCGGATCATTTGCCGGCGCTTATGCACTGCCGTCTGGGTACAAGGAACCCGTCATTCTCTCTGCTACCGATGGTGTGGGCACCAAGCTCAAATTGGCGATAGAGAGTGGCAGACTGGATACTGTGGGGATCGATCTGGTAGCGATGTGCGTCAATGACCTGATCTGCAATTATGGCACACCGATGTTTTTTCTGGACTACTATGCGACAGGAAAGCTTTTGCCGGAGAATGCGCAGGCAGTGGTATCAGGGATCGCAGAGGGCTGTCGTAGAAGCGAGTGTGCCCTGGTAGGCGGCGAGACAGCAGAGATGCCGGGAATGTACAGCGAGGATGATTTTGATCTGGCAGGTTTTGCGGTAGGGATCGCTGAGCGAAGCGAGATGGACAGGGTCGCCCTGGTCAAGCCGGGTCAAATTTTGATCGCGTTGCCGAGCTCCGGTGCACATTCCAACGGCTACTCTCTGGTGCGCAAGCTCTTTTTTGAGAAGCTCGGTATGGGTCTTGAAGAGCTGTTTGACGGCAAACCACTCATCGAGACACTGCTGAAGCCTACACGCATCTATGTCAAAGAGTTCAAGGAGAACAGAGAGCATATTGTAGCACTGGCGCATATCACGGGCGGCGGTATTGTAGAAAACCTCCCTCGCGTATTGCCAGAGGGGGTCAAGGCTGTGGTCAGGGAAGCCGATATCAGAGTTTTGCCTCTCTTTGAATTCATGGGACAGCATGTAGAGAGAGCGGAGATGTTCAGAGCATTCAATATGGGCGTGGGCATGGTCTGGGTGATCGAACCAGAGCATGTAGATGCCGTGCTGACAGCGACGGACGGCTATGTGATCGGTCAGATAGAGCAAGGAGAGAGAAAAGTGGAGATGGTATAGAGATGGCAGTACCTGAAGATGTAGGATGCAGCAATGAACAGTGCGTCAAATCCCCTGAATGCAACAGAACCCAAATAGCCAAAGAGGGCAAAGCGAGAGAGGTCAAGAGTTTCGGAGGAGGCCCGGATAAAGGCTGTGGGAAGTTTATTCCGCTAAAAGGGGACTAATTTGTGTGCCGGGGGCGTAATCTATTGACAATTTAAGTTTGTTTGACTATAATTGCACTCCTTTTTTAATAGGATAACGGAGTGTAGCGCAGTCTGGTAGCGCACCTGGTTTGGGACCAGGGGGTCGAAGGTTCGAGTCCTTTCACTCCGACCATGTGAGATATTTGACATTTCAATATAATCATTATACAGTTTTTGATGGTGGATGTAGTTCAGTTGGTAGAGCACCTGTTTGTGGCACAGGTTGTCGCGGGTTCGAGCCCCGTCATCCACCCCATGAAGGTCATACAACCTGATAGAAGAAGCGCTAGTGGCTCAACTGGATAGAGCATCAGACTTCGGATCTGAGGGTTAGGGGTTCGAGTCCTCTCTGGCGTACCAGGTTTAACCTAGATACACAAGATAGTAATTATTATAATGATTTGATGCACTCGTAGCTCAGCTGGATAGAGCACCCGCCTTCTAAGCGGGCGGTCTCAGGTTCGAATCCTGACGGGTGTACCACCTTTTTACAAGAATCATGCGGATGTGGTGGAATTGGTAGACACGCCAGACTTAGGATCTGGTGCCTTACGGTGTGGAGGTTCGAGTCCTCTCATCCGCACCACCTTATATGCTCATGAAAACTCATACAATTCACTTCCCTGTCCAAAATACTTTTATACGCTAACAGAATGATTTTTCTGATATAATTCAATGACTATAAATAATCCAAGGGGGTTTGGTTGTGAATAAGGGCATATTGATAATGATCTTGGCAGGAGCAGGCTTTATGTATCTTGTGACCAATTTGGTCAGTGAGGCGGAGAGTACCACACCCAGCTTGGAAAACAGCCAATCAAGAAAAGCGAAAGAATATGCACAATACTACCGAAAAGATGTCAACGGTGATGATATGCTTAATTTTTCAGGGGTGCCTTTGTCTAAAGCAAAAGCAGTATGGAATGAGAGTACAGTAAAAGACAAAGTACTTAGCTATTTCCCTGATTTTGATACGATGAAGCAGATAGCTGGTGGGCAGCTGAATGAAAGCGAATTCAAAACCTTTTTGTTTAACAAATTTAAACAAGTAGAGGATGACTATTTAGACGGTACTGTAGGCCTCGATCAGGCAAGAAGGGCCCTTGAGGACATCAAGTAGCCTCTTTCCTGATCTTTGCTAGCCAAGCATCTAGATTTTTCTCAAATCCACTTCCTCTTGAGTGATAAAAATTGCTTCTTTTTTCCAGATACTCTTGTTTGACCCAGCCCCCATGGTGATGGGGATAGAGATATGTTTTGCTATGTGTTTTTAGCTGCTCCGGTACGGGGTGTATCTCGCCGTCTGCAATGGCTTTTTGCGCACTGTTGATGGCTTCATAGGCACTGTTGGACTTTGGAGAGCTGGCGAGATAGATGACCAGCTGAGCCAGAGGTATTCTGGCTTCGGGGTAGCCTATATGCTCTACAATGGTGAGTGTAGAGGCTGCGAGGTTGAGCGCATTGGGGTTGGCATTGCCGATATCTTCACTGGCAAGGATCGCCAACCTTCTGGCCAAAAACTCTGGCGGCTCTCCTCCGCTGATCAGTCTGGCGAGATAATAGATCCCTGCATCGATATCGCTGCCTCTGATGCTTTTGATCATGGCTGAAGCAAGGTCATAATGACTGCCTGCTTCACTGGAGCCTGCCTGTATGGCGTGAGCACGCATGGACTTGAGGCTCTTGAGTGTGACGGGGGCAGAGATGACTGCTGCACTTTCGAGCAGATTAAGCATGGCTCTGAGGTCACCGCTGCTGGAGCGAACGAGATAGATTTTTGCCTCCTCATTAACCTCAATCTCTTCTGCCTGGGCAATTTTTTCCAACTGCCGATACATAGATGTTTCATTAATACTGTCAAGCTCGAACAGGTGCGCCCTGGATCGCATAGCAGCAGTCATGGAGTAATAGGGATTTTCTGTTGATGCACCAACGATCAGGGCAGCCTGATTCTCCATAAAAGGTAGCAGTATCTCCTGCTGATTTTTGCTGAGGCGATGCACCTCGTCGATAAAAATCAGTGGCTTCTGAAGCGCATTGGTATAAGTCTTGAAGATCTTTCGAAGCTCCTCTGATTTAAACGAGGTTGCATTGAGTTCATAAAAAGGTCTCCTGAGTGCTGAGGCGATCACTCTCGCCAGTGTGGTTTTCCCAGATCCCGGAGGCCCGTAAAGAAAAAGATGAGGCAGGGCATCGGCCTCTATGAGTTTGCGCAGAGGCGCATCCTCTCCCAAGAGCCTCTCTTGTCCTATGATCTCATCAAGCGTTGCAGGGCGATATTTGAGCGCAAGAGACATTTAGGAGACCTTTTTCTTCTTTTTGAGAAGCTTATGGAGCAAATCATACTCCTTGCGACTGAAATAGCGTGTCTTGTTGGTGGGTAGATTGTTGAGATCTATCTCCCAGAAGCCAACCCGCTTGAGGTCGACAATGCGGCTGTCAAAGTGGGCAAAAAAACGTCTCAGCTCTCTATTTTTCCCCTCAGTGATGGTGACACGGAGCTTGGTGTATTTCCCCGTCTGCCCCCGAAGCTCAAAAGTGCTAAAGGGAGCGAATGCCATATCTCTGATAGGGCTGAGTTCATGTGCACCTGCACGTGCATCTTCCAGGTGAAGCCCGTGCTTCATGGCATCGATCATAGGCTGAGTGATCGGTTTGTCGATCTTGATATTGTAAGTTCTGGGCAGATCACTGGTCATCAGTGCTTCTGCCACCTCTGGTGCATCGGTCAGCAGCAAAAGTCCTTCCGAGGCATAGTCCAGCCTTCCTATGGGTACAAAGTGCCTATATTGGCCTGGCAGTTTATGGTAAATCGTGGCTCTGCCTCTGTCATCTTTTTTAGTGACCAACACCCCTTTGGGCTTATTGTAGATGATCATAGTTACTTCACCCTGCTTTTTTTGCCTGACGGGGCGGTTTTTGATCGTCACATAATCACCCTCTTGTACCTCATAGCCAAATGTATATACGGTTTTCTTGTTGACTTTGATCTCACCCTCTTCGATGAGTTTGTCGGCTTCCCTGCGGGAATATTTGCTGTTATGGGAGATGAATTTGTTAAGTCGCATGGGATGATCCTAAAGATAGAGCAGGGAGTTTATCCCCACCTGCTGTGTATGGGCTAGTTTGCCAAAAAAACATTGACCGTGATGACGGGATAGAGTTTCTTGATTCGTACCACATGTTTGCGAATGGCGCCCTGGATATCCTCTTCGATCTTTTTGCTGTTTGTATTGCCTTCTGTCTTGCTGCTGAGCAAATAAGTCTCAATCATCTGTTCGATCTCCTTCTCGAAACGCTTATCATCTTTGTCGGGAATGATACCAAAGGTGGCTATCGCCGGCTTGCCAACTGTTTTCCCTGTTTTTGTAGAAATCTGCATACTCACATTGATGATACCGTCTGTGGCAAGCTTTTGTCTGTCAGTGACGACGTCATTGAAGATCTCATGGTTGTTCATATTGTCGATATAGCGTTTTCCTGTTTTGACTGCTTTGACCTTTTTGATGAATTTTTGTGTGATTTCCACCTGGTCTCCATCGCTCATTAGCAGCATATTTCGCTTGTCTACGCCACAGCCGGCAGCAGTTTTGGCATGTGCAGCAATGTGGTTATACTCTCCATGCACGGGGAGGAAAAACTTAGGCTGTACCAAGCGAAGGATTAGTTTCTGCTCCTCTTGCGCAGCATGTCCCGATACGTGAATATCGCTGAACTCTTTGTAGCGTACGGTAACGCCTGCTTTCATTAAAAGGTTCATAAGTTTTGAGACAGAGGCCTCATTTCCAGGAATAGCCGAAGCAGAAATAATAATGGTGTCTGTAGGCTTGAGTTTGATATGTCTGTGCTCATCCGTCGCCATTCTGGAGAGTGCTGCCATGGCTTCTCCTTGGGAGCCGGTAGTGACAACAAGGATCTCTTCATCCTTGTATCGCCCTATCTCGTGCGCCTCGATAAAGTGCTTGTCCTCAAGATCAAGATAGCCCAATTTTCTGGTGGTTTCGATATTGCGCTCCATAGATCTGCCAATGACACAGAGCTTTCTGCCATGTTTGATGCCGCGCTCCATCGCCTGAAAGATTCTATGTACATTGGAGGAGAAAGTGGACATGATCACGCGCCCCTTGGCCATCTCAAAAAGAGAGTCAAAGGTTTTTCCTACGACCTTTTCGCTCTTGGTGAAGCCAGGATTGTGGGAGTTTGTTGAGTCGGAAAAGAGACAGAGTACCCCTTTGGCGCCGTAGTGCGCAAAACGGTGTAGATCTGCAGTATAGCCGTCGATAGGCGTATGGTCTATCTTGAAGTCCGCTGTGTGGATGATGGTGCCTACTGGTGTTTCAATGGCGAGGGAGGAGGCATCAACGATAGAGTGCGTCATATGCATCCACTCAACCTTGAAATCTCCGATCTCATACAGTTTTCGCTTGGTGACGAAGTTGAAGTACTTGGTATCTGCGGATAGTCCATGTTCGTTAAACTTGTTTTCGATCATAGCAAGTGCAAGAGGCGTGCCATAAATAGGAAATTTTAGTTCTTTGAAGAGGTAGGGCATCGCACCGATATGGTCTTCATGAGAGTGGGTGATAACGATACCCTTGATTTTCTCTTTGATCGTATGCAGATAGCTGAAGTCCGGGACAAGGATATCTACGCCATGCATGGTCTCATCAGGGAAGCTCATACCCACATCAATAATAAAAGCACTATTTTCACTCTCCATGACAGCGATGTTTCCGCCGATCTCACCGAGTCCCCCTAGGGGCGTGAAGCGGATCTTACCTTTGCTTTGCATTTCGATCTGCTTCCAAGGCATCATCCTCTCTTGCTGCACACGTTCGTTTTCCGCGAGACAGACCTTCATCTCTTCAGAGACATTGGTGGGCTGCTGTTTTCTGCGACCTCTGTTCTTGTTGCCACCAGACTTGTTGCTGGGGCGGCTGTTTGGTTTTTGATTGCCATTTTTCTGGTGGGAGTTTGGCTTTCTGTTGGCGTCGGGTCTACGATTTTGGTTCTGACCGGGCCTTTTGCCTGGGTGTGATTTTCGTTCACCTCTGTTTTCGCCCTCTCTTTTGGCGGGTTGGTTGTTGTTTTGGCGAGGTTCCCTTTGTTCATTCTTTGAAACAGCACTCTGCTCTGCAGGTCTGTTCTGTCTATAAGGGTTTGGGTTTCGCTTGGGTTGCTGGTTGTTGTCTTGATTTTCCATCTGGAGTATCCTTTTGCTCTAAGGCAGTGTATATTTGATGATAAAGTGATGTCGCAGCTTCATGTGGGCGGATATTCTCTCGCAGACCAAGATTGGTAAAGATCTTGGCAATCTCCTCTTTTGGGTATTGCCCGCTTAGATTTTTGGAGAGCTTTTTTCTGGGTTGAGAAAAAGCTATTTTGAGAAAATCTTCAAATCTTCTGTTATCCAAAGAGCTAAACTTGACAATAGAAAGCACAGCCGAGGTGACTTTGGGTGGCGGGACAAATGCTTCGGGTTCGACCTCGAAACAGAGTGTAGCCTCCCCTACGCTGTCAGCCAAGACACTCAAAGCAGAGAAATCCCTCTCTTTGGGTTGGGCTGAAAATTTTAGCGCGACCTCTTTTTGAACCATGGTCAGAATACTCTGGCACCATGGATCATGCAGTGCTTTCAAGAGTAGATTGGTTGCAATATAATAGGGCAGATTGGCCACCAGATGATAAGGTTCATCCAGCAGGCTCTCCTGCTCCCAATGCTCAAGCGCATCTCCACACTTTAATATGAGGTTCCCTTGACGGATGGGTTCCTCAAATGTTTCGGTCAGATGCTCGCATAATCGTCTATCCACTTCAAAAGCTGTGACATCTTTGGCGCTTCTTAATAGCGCTTTGGTTAAATCACCTAAGCCAGGCCCAATCTCTACCACAGGTAAAGTGTCTTTGGGCATCGCTTGGATGATTTGTGTGATATAGCTCTGATTTTTTAAAAAATTTTGACCATATCGCTTGCTTGCAAATGTTGCTAACTCTTTATCACTTTTCATTATACACTTTTTTTCTTATTTTTCGCTATAATCCCAAAATATATCTACAAACATCTCTGATTAGGAATAGAATGGATTATTTTGCAAAGAGAATTATACCATGTTTAGATGTGGATAACGGTAGGGTAGTCAAAGGGGTCAACTTTGTTGGTCTCAGGGATGCCGGTGACCCCGTCGAGGTCGCAAAACGTTACAACATAGAGGGCGCGGATGAGATCACTTTTCTAGATATAGGTGCAAGCCATGAGGGTAGGGATACGATCGTTGATGTGGTGAGAGAAGTGGCCAAAGAGGTATTTATCCCCCTGACCGTGGGAGGAGGCATCCGCAAACTAGATGATATTTACAGGCTGCTGAATGCAGGATGTGACAAGGTCAGTATCAACTCTGCTGCGATCAAGAACCCTGCGTTCATTACAGAGGCGGCAAAGCGCTTCGGCTCCCAGTGTATCGTAGTGGCCATTGATGCCAAGAGGGTGACCGAGGAGCGTTGGCATATTTTTACTCATGGAGGGCGAAACGATACAGGTATAGATGCAATCGCCTGGGCCAAGGAGGCATATGAAAGAGGTGCCGGAGAGCTCTTGGTGACCTCCATGGACGCAGATGGCACCAAGGAAGGCTTTGACAATATGCTGAATAAAAGAATAGGGGAGGTCGCACCCATACCTCTCATTGCCAGTGGTGGTGCAGGGAGTATGAAGCATATCGAAGAGGCATTTACACTGGGGAATGCCGATGCCGCACTGGCTGCTTCGATCTTTCATTTCAAAGAGATAGATATACTGGATCTCAAACGTTATCTCCGTGCCCAGAATATCCCCGTGAGAGTCTAGATGATTGTTTGTGCAGGGAAAAGTGAACAGTTTGACTTTGCTATACCTGTAGGCATTGGCTTGATGGATGCAGCGATCACATTGACCATACTCTGCATCACCGAGAAGCCCAAAGAGATATGTTTTGTCGGCACAGCTGGAAGCTATGGGGAGATAGAGAAGATGCAAATCATAGAGTCCGGTGCGGCTGCCAATATCGAGAATAGTTTTTTCACTGCGTCGGCCTATTCACCCATAGAGAATATTGTTTCATGTGAAACATCAAAGAAGCAGCCGATAGTCAACTCGTCCAACTATATTACCACAGACAGCACGCTGGCGGTACAATACCTAAAAAAAAATATCCATCTTGAGAATATGGAGTTTTATGCTATAGCCAAAGTAGCACAGAGGTTTGGTATCTCCGTTAGAGGTATTTTTTGTGTGACAAACTATTGTGATGCGGACGCGCATAAGGATTTTCTCAAAAATCACGAAGAAGCAATGAGGCTGTTGGATAAATATATGGCTTCCAAAATATAAAGTAATAAAAGAGACAAAAATGCAGACAAAAAAGATATTGCAAGACTAT